>DASQGB010000303.1:0-12369 GCA_035632815.1 Burkholderiales bacterium
GAAGTTGTTCCAGCGGCGCATCTTCGAGCTCTGGAAGCGCTCGTAGTGGCCCAGATCCAGGTCGGTCTCGGCGCCGTCCTCGGTGACGAATACCTCGCCGTGCTGAAACGGGCTCATGGTGCCCGGATCGACGTTGATGTAGGGGTCCAGCTTGATGTTGGTGACGCGGATGCTGCGCGACTCGAGGATCGCGGCGAGGGAGGCGGCGGCGATGCCTTTCCCCAGAGAGGAAACTACACCACCGGTTACGAAGACATATTTGGTCATCACCCTATCGCATGGTGGGATGGAGAAGTTTACAGGAAGTCGGTTTCCTTCTCAAACGAATTCGGTACGGCACCCGACGATCAAGCGCGCTCCATCTGCGCCACCGCCTTCATCGCCTCGACGCGGATCTGCTCGGTCAGCTCCGCCTTGGTGCGCGAGAACTGCGGCGTGGTCTTCATGGTGTAATGCCGCGGGTGCGGCAGCTCGATCGGCACGATCGCCTTGATGCGCCCGGGCCGCGCCGACATCACCGCCACCCGGTTGGCCATGAAGATCGCCTCGTCGATGTCGTGCGTGACGAACAGCACCGTCTTGCGGTCTACCTCCCAGATGCCGAGCAGCAGCTCCTGCATCAGCGCGCGGGTCTGGTTGTCGAGCGCGCCGAAGGGCTCGTCGAGCAGCAGGATCTTCGGATCGTTGGCGAGCGCGCGGGCGAGCGCGGTGCGCTGCTGCATGCCTCCTGAAAGCATCTTGGAGTAATGGTTCTCGAATCCGCGCAGCCCCACCTTGGCAATCAGAGAGTCGGCGATCTCCGGCGTGGCGCGTTTGCCGAAAAAGATGTTCTCGCGCACCGTGAGCCATGGAAACAGGGTGTAGGACTGGAACACCATGCCGCGCTCCGGTCCCGGGCGCGTCACCTCGGCCCGGTCGAGCAGCACGCGGCCGGTCGTCGGCCGGTCGAGGCCGGCCACGATCCTGAGAAGCGTCGACTTGCCGCACCCGGACGGGCCGAGGATAGCGATGAAGTCGTTGTCCTCCACGGCAAGATCGGTGCGCTCCAGCGCCTGCGTCGGCGGCCCGCCGCGCACTCCGGGAAAGACCCGCGACACCGATTCGATACTCAGAACGCCCATGGATAAAGCCTCTGGTTCGCCCACTTGAACACGAGATCGGACAGCAGGCCGATCACCCCGATGCAGAAAATCCCGAAGATCATCTGGCCGGTATCCAGCAGGCGCTGGCTGTCCATGATCATGTGGCCGATGCCGCTCTCGGCGCCGACCAGCTCGGCCACGATAACGTAGGTCCAGGCCCAGCCAAGAACCAGGCGCAGCGATTCGGCGACCTGCGGCGCGGCGCCCGGCAGCATGACTCGTCGCACGATCTCCCCGGAGTCCGCGCCCAGCGTATAGGCGGCCTCGATCAGGTCGCGGCGTGTGGAGCCGACGATCAGCGCCACCATCAGGACGATCTGGAACACCGAGCCGATGAAGATCACGGCGAGCTTCTGCGCCTCGCCGACTCCCGCCCACAGGATGAGCAGCGGGATGAATGCCGATGCCGGCAGATAGCGCGCGAATGACACGAAAGGCTCGAAGAAGGCCTCGACCGGCTTGAAAGCGCCCATCAGGATGCCGAGCGGGACCGCGACGGCGGCGGCGAGCACGAAGCCGCCCACCACCCGGAAAACGGTGATGCCGATGTCGCGAGCGAAGCCGAACTCGCGAAACAGGTTGACGCCGGCCTTGAGGGTGTAGAGCGGGTCCTTCAGGAACATCGCGTCGATCGCGCCGCCGAACGTGGCCAGCGCCCAGGCGGCGAAGAAAACGACGAAAAATGCCGCGCCGAGGACGACGCGCGCGCGCTGCGAAACCGGCTTGAGCGGTTCCAGGCCTACTGGAAGCGTAGGTCGATCATTTCAGCGGCCTTCGGCTCCTTCTCGATGACCTGGTTGGACTTCAGGACGCGCACGGCGAAGTCGATGAAGGGCTTGTGCTCCTTCTCGTAATACTCCTTGTTCGCCGCCCGGTCGGTCCAGGTGATGAAGGCCGCCGACTTGGCGAAGGCGTCGCCCGGCTGCTTCACGCTGCTGCCCATCAATTCATGCGATCTGGCAGGCTCGCGCTTGATCATGTCGAGCGCCTCGAAGAAGCTGTCGACCGCCGCCTTCACGATCTTCGGGTGCTTTTCGATGAAGTCCTTCTTGAACACCAGCACGTCGATGACCACCGGGTAGTCCTTGGTCGTCACAATGATCTTGCCGGCGTCGGGCTTGGCGCGCACGGTCGACAGATACGGCTCGTAGGTCACCGCGGCGTCACTCTGCCCGGCGACGAAGGCTTGCGCCGCGGGCTGCGCCGCCATGGTCACGCGGTTCACGTCGCGGATCGACAAGCCGTTTTTCTCAAGGATGTATGACAGCATGAAATGCTGCACGGTGCCCGGACCGTCGACGTTGACCGACTTGCCCTTCAGCTCCTTGATCGAACTGATGCCGTGGCGCACCGCGACGCCGTCGCCGCCGTTCGATTTGTCGATGAGCGCGACCTGCACCGTCGGAATCCCCGCCGAGGTCCAGACGATGTGCTGGTCCACGGTCGTCGCAGCGGCGTTCAATGCGCCCGCAGCGAGCGCCGCCGAGCGCTGCACCGGCGGGATGAAGCGGATCTCGATGTCGACACCGTTCTTCTTGAAGATGCCCGCCAGCTCGGCGAGCTTGAGCGGCTGGAAGCCGGTCCACCCGCTTATGCCCATCACCACCTTTTCCTGCGCCTGGGCGGCGAACGTGACGCCGGCGACAACGACCAGAGCGAGCCATCTCATGTCGAACCCCTGTCTGGACCCAAGCGTCATTCTATTCGTCCAGCGTTAGGATACAACCCGTGCTTTCGAAAAGTCGTACCGACCACGTCGGCAGCCTGTTGCGCCCCGAGGGGCTGAAGGCCGCATTCCGCCGGCGCGCCGCAGGCCGGGCGAACGACGAGGAGCTGAAGCGGGAGCAGGACAGCGCCATCCGCGGAGTCGTGGCGCAGCAGGAAGCGATCGGCCTGCCGGTCGTCACCGATGGCGAGTACCGCCGGCTCAACTGGCAGGTGAGCTTCGCCGAAGTCGAGGGCTGGGACATGTGGCGCACCTCGTGGGAGAACTTCCGGCGCAATCCGGATAACCGCGCGCCGGGGGAAAAGGCACTGACGAAGGGCGAGGATGCGGTACTGAGCTTCCGCACGCCGGTCACTGCGCCGCTGAAGCTGGTGCGCAATTCTCCACTCGAGGAATTCAGCTTTGCCCGTCAGGTCGCATCGAAACCCGTAAAGGTGACGCTCATGGGTCCGGACCGGGTCACGCAGATGAGCGATTACGCCGTGTCCGGTCAGTATGCGGACCGCGAAACCTTCCTTGCGGACGTGGTTCGTACTCAGCGCGAGATGGTGACGGGCCTCGTCCAGGCAGGCTGCCGCTATGTTCAGATCGACGAGCCAAGCTACACCGGCTATGTCGATCCGGCGACGCTCGAGCGCATGCGCGCGCGCGGCGAGGATCCGCTCAAGCTCCTGAGACGCGCCGTGGACGCGGACAACGCGCTCATGGTGGGATTCAACGACACCGTGTTCGGCCTGCATGTCTGCCGCGGCAACCGCGCGAGCATGTGGCATCGCGAAGGCAAGTACGACGCGATCGCGGAAGCGCTCTTCGGCGGCCTGAAGTTCGGCCGGCTGCTCCTCGAATACGACACCGAGCGCGCCGGCGGCTTCGAGCCGCTGCGCTTCGTGCCCAAAGGCGTGACAGTGGTTCTCGGCCTGATCACCACCAAGACCGGCCGGGTCGAGACCGTGGACGAACTGCGGCGCCGGATCGACGAGGCGGCGAAGTTCCTGCAGCTCGAGCAGCTCGCGTTGAGCCCCCAATGCGGCTTCGCCTCCGGCATTGCGGGCAATCTGCTCAGCGAAGACGAGCAGTGGCGCAAGCTCGAGGTCATGCTGGAAACCGCCGCGCAGGTGTGGAACTGAATGCACGCGTGATCCGCGCGCCCCGCGGTGCGCAGCTCTCGGCGAAAAGCTGGCTCACCGAGGCGCCGCTGCGCATGCTGATGAACAACCTCGATCCCGAGGTCGCCGAGCGGCCCGAGGATCTGGTGGTTTACGGCGGCATCGGCAAGGCGGCGCGCAACTGGGAGTGCTACGACCGGATCGTGGACTGCCTGAAGAAGCTCGATCTCGATGAAAGCCTCCTCATCCAGTCGGGCAAGCCGGTCGGCGTGTTCCGGACGCACCCTGATGCGCCGCGCGTTCTGATCGCCAATTCGAACCTGGTGCCGAAATGGGCCAACTGGGAGCACTTCAACGAGCTCGACCGCAAGGGCCTGATGATGTACGGCCAGATGACGGCGGGCTCGTGGATCTACATCGGCAGCCAGGGCATCGTACAAGGAACTTACGAAACCTTCGCCGAGGCCGGCCGCCAGCATTACGGCGGCGACTGGTCGGGGAAATGGATCCTCACCGCGGGGCTCGGTGGCATGGGCGGCGCCCAGCCTCTCGCCGCGACCATGGCCGGCGCGTCGATGATCGCGATCGAGTGCGACCCCAGCCGGATCGAGATGCGATTGAAGTCCGGCTACCTGGACGCCCAGGCGCGCACCATCGACGAAGCCGCCGCGATTCTCGCGAAGGCAGACAAGCCGGTTTCGATTGGCCTGCTCGGCAACGCCGCCGAGCTCTACCCGAAGTTACTCGAGAAGGCGCGCGCCTCGCGGTTCCGGCCCGCCCTCGTCACCGACCAGACTTCAGCGCACGATCCGGCGAATGGCTACCTGCCGGAGCATTGGTCGCTGCAGAAATGGCAAGAGTTGAGAAAGCGGGAACCCGAAGAGGTCGCCATGTCGGCGCGCGAGTCGATTGCCAGCGAGGTGCAGGCCATCCTCGGCTTCAAAGCGCTCGGCATTCCCTGCGTTGACTACGGCAACAACATCCGCCAGGAAGCCAAGGATGCAGGGGTCGGCAACGCCTTCGACTACCCCGGCTTCGTGCCCGCCTACATCCGCCCCATGTTCTGCATCGGGAAAGGACCCTTCCGCTGGGTGGCGCTGTCTGGCGATCCCGAGGACATCGCCAGGACCGACGCAAAGGTGCGCGAGCTTTTTCCCGACGACCAAGGATTGCAGCGCTGGCTCGATCTCGCGAGAAAGAAGATCCACTTCCAGGGCCTCCCCGCGCGCATCTGCTGGCTCGGCCTCGGCCAGCGCCATCGCGCGGGCCTGGCATTCAATGACATGGTGAAGTCCGGAGAGCTGAGAGCCCCCATCGTCATTGGCCGCGACCACCTCGACGCGGGCTCGGTGGCGAGCCCGAACCGCGAGACCGAGGCGATGAAGGACGGCTCGGACGCGGTGTCGGATTGGGCGCTGCTCAACCTGGTGCTCAACTGCGCGAGCGGCGCCACCTGGGTGTCCTTTCACCACGGGGGCGGCGTCGGCATGGGGTATTCGCAGCACGCCGGCATGGTGATCGTCTGCGATGGCACCGAGGCGGCGGCCAAACGCATCGAACGCGTACTGTGGAACGATCCAGCCAGCGGCGTGATGCGCCATGCCGATGCCGGCTATAAGGAAGCGATCGCATGCGCGCGTGCCCAGGGCCTCGACCTGCCGATGCTGCGCAGATGAAGCTGGGTCACGCCGGTCTTGCGCTTTCGTCTTTGCGGGAAATCGCAAGAGCGAATCCCCGGCTCGAGCTCGATCCGGCCTGCCTGCCGGCGCTGCATGCCAGCCACGCCGCCGTGGAGCGCATCGTGGCTTCCGGCAAGCCCGCGTACGGCATCAATACCGGCTTCGGACGCCTGTCGCAGACGCGCATTCCCCCGAGCGAGCTCGAAGAGCTGCAGCAGAACATCGTGCTGTCGCACGCCGCGGGCACCGGCGCCATGCTCGGCGACGCGACCGTGCGCCTCATCCTGGCCCTCAAAGTTGCCGGGCTCGCGCGCGGGTATTCCGGAGTGCGCCCGCAGCTGGTGGACTTCCTCTTGCAGCTCTACAACCGCGGCATCTATCCGCTGATCCCTGCAAAGGGCTCAGTCGGCGCGTCGGGCGATCTGGCGCCGCTTGCTCACCTGTCGCTTACGGTGCTTGGCATCGGCGAAGTGCGGATGGGCGGCAAAACTCTTCCTGCGCGTCAAGCCCTCGGTGATCTCGAGCCGTTGAAGCTCGCACCGAAAGAAGGCCTGGCGCTGTTGAACGGCACTCAGGTCTCGACCGCGCTCGCGCTCACCGGCCTTTTCGCAGCCGAGGACGTGTTCGCTGCAGCCGTCGCCGCGGGCAGCCTCGCGGTCGATGCCGCCGCCGGCAGCGACACGCCGTTCGACGCGCGCATCCACGACGTGCGTCGGCAAGTCGGGCAGAAGGACGTGGCGCGGCACTATGCCGAGCTGCTCGCAGGCAGCGAGATCCGCCGCTCGCACCTGGAAAACGACCCGCGGGTGCAGGATCCCTACAGCCTGCGCTGCCAGCCGCAGGTGATGGGCGCCTGCCTCGACCAGATGCGCTATGCCGCGCGCATTTTCGAGATCGAGGCTGGTGCCGTGACGGACAATCCGCTCGTTTTTGAGAATGAAATTGTCTCGGGCGGGAATTTCCACGCCGAACCCATCGCCCTGGCGGCAGACGCGCTGGCGCTCGCGATCGCGGAAATCGGCGCGCTTTCCGAGCGGCGCATCGCGCTGCTCATCGACAGCAGCCTGTCGGGACTGCCGCCCTTCCTCGTCGAGCACGGCGGCGTCAATTCCGGCTTCATGGTGGCGCAGGTGACGGCCGCGGCGCTCGCCAGCGAGAACAAGTCGCTCGCGCATCCGGCGAGCGTCGACAGCCTGCCGACCTCCGCGAACCAGGAGGACCACGTCAGCATGGCGACCTTCGCAGCGCGCCGGCTCGCCGACATGGCGGCGAACAGCGCCGGCATCGTCGCGATCGAGCTGCTGGCGGCCGCGCAGGGCATCGACTTGCGCGCCCCGCTCAAGACTTCATCCCGGCTGCAGCGGGTGCACGCCCTGATCCGCTCGCGGGTCGCCTTCTACGATCACGACCGCTACTTCGCGCCCGACATCGCTCTCATCCAGTCGCTGGTGGAGTCCGGCGAGCTCCGCCGCTTCGTGCCCGGGTTGCTGCCCTCCGATTGATGGAGCCGTTTCGCTTTCGCACCGGGAGTGTGCCGCTTCTCGTCTCGATGCCGCATACCGGTACTCTTGTTCCGGATTGGCTCGAGAACCGGCTGACTCCTGCGGCACGCGCCCTGCCCGATACCGATTGGCACCTGGAACGGCTGTACGACTTCCTGGACAAGCTCGGCGCCTCGGTGCTCGTCGCCACGCACTCGCGCTATGTGGTGGACCTCAACCGCCCGCCCGACAACGCCAACCTCTACCCCGGGCAGGACACGACGAGCGTCGTACCGGTCGATACCTTCCTTAGGGAACCGCTCTACGTCTCATCGCATCCGACGGATGAAGAAATCCGCTCCAGGATCCAAACCTATTGGCGGCCTTATCACGCCAGGCTGGCGGAAGAGCTCGTGCGCCTGAAGGCCCGGCACGGCTATGCCCTGCTCTGGGATGCGCATTCGATTTTCTCCGTGCTACCGCGCTTCTTTGCAGGAAAGCTCGCCGATCTCAATCTCGGCACCGCCGACGGCCGTTCCTGCGCCCCCGGAATCGGCGAAACCCTGCTGGGCATCGTCAGGGGTTATTCGGCGGTCCTGAATGGCCGCTTCAAGGGCGGCTACATCACGCGCCGCTACGGCGATCCGGCGAACGGCGTGCACGCGGTGCAGCTCGAGCTGTCGGAGGCGACCTACATGGAGGAGACCGCGCCTTACCGCTTCCGCGACGATCTGGCGCAGCTTTTGCGCCCCAACCTCAAAGCGTTGCTCGAACGCTTTCTCCGGCTCGCACCGTCGCCAGGCAGGGGTTAGCGCCGATCGCGTAGGCGAGCTCGGCCGGCGCGGCGATATCCCAGAGCGCGAAATCGGCCTGCATGCCGCGCTCGAGCGTGCCGTGCGTCGCGCGCAGGCCGAGCGCGCGGGCGGCGTGGCGCGTCATTCCCGTGAGCGCCTCTTCCGGCGTCAAGCGGAACAGGGTGCAGGCGAGATTCATCGCCAGCAGCGGCGAAGTCAGCGGCGATGAGCCAGGGTTGTGGTCGGTGGCGATCGCCAGCGGGACACCATGCCGGCGCAGCGCCTCGATCGGCGGAAGCTGCGTGTCGCGCAGGAAGTAGAACGCGCCGGGAAGCAGGACCGCCACCGTACCGGCGCGCTGCATCGCCTTTACGCTGTTTTCAGTCGAATATTCCAGATGATCGGCGGACAGTGCGCCATGGCAGGCAGCGAGCGCCGCGCCGCCGAGATCCGACAGCTGGTCGGCGTGCAGCTTGACCGGCAATCCGAGCGCCTTCGCTTTCGAAAAGACTTTTGTCGTTTGCGCAACGTCAAAGGCGATGCGCTCGCAGAAGGCGTCGACGGCGTCGACCAGGCCGTCCTTCGCGGCTTCGGGCAGCACCTCGTTGCACACGAAATCGATGTATTCGTCGGCGCGCCCCCGGTACTCTTCCGGCAGCGCGTGCGCGCCGAGGAAGGTCGTCTTCACCGTGATCGTGTCGCCCAGGCGCCGCGCCACGCGCAGCATCCTGAGCTCCGTATCGCGATCGAGGCCATAGCCCGACTTGATCTCGACGGTGGTTGCTCCCTCGCGCAGCCACTGCCCAATCCGCTTTTTCGCGGAATGGAACAAATGCTCCTCGGAGGCGGCTCGCGTTGCGCGCACCGTCGAGACGATGCCGCCGCCGGCGCGCGCGATCTCCTCGTAGGTCGCGCCCTTGAGGCGCATCTCGAACTCGTGCGCGCGGTTGCCGGCGTACACGAGGTGGGTATGGCAGTCGACGAGGCCGGGCGTGATCCAGGCGCCGCGCGCGTCGTGCTCCTCGCGCGCCTGTTCCTTCCAGGCCGTTCGCGCACCGATCCAGGAGATCTTTCCGGCAGTCACTGCGAGGGCACCGTCCTGTATCACGCCATACCCGTCGCGCATGGTGGCGAGGTTCGCGTTGATCCAGACGGCGTCGTGCATGCCGCTATGATAACGGCGTGAAAAGATATTTAGCCCGCGACGCGCTGCTGCCGGAGGGCTGGGCGAAGGATGTCGTCATTTCGGTCGAGCGCGGCGACATCGTCGCGGTTTCGAGAAGCTCCAGCGAGGGGGAAGCGCTCGCCGGCCCGGTCCTGCCCGGCATGGCGAACCTGCACTCGCATGCGTTCCAGCGCGGCATGGCCGGCCTCGCGGAGGTGCGCGCTCATTTGGGTAATGAGGTTCAGGACGATTTCTGGACCTGGCGCGAGCTCATGTACCGGTTCGTGGAGCGCATCACGCCGGAGCAGGCGCAGGCGATCGCGCTGCACCTTTATATCGAGATGCTGAAGCAGGGTTACACCGCCGTCGCGGAGTTTCACTACGTCCATGACCCGAAAGAGCTGCTCGCGCGCCACCGCGAAGCGGCGCGAGAGGCGGGCATCGCCATTACGCTCCTGCCTTCGCTTTACCGCTGGGCAAACTTCGGCTCGCAGCCGCTCGCGCCGCGGCAGCTGCGCTTCGATACCCGGCCGGCTGAGGTACTCGCGCTGTACCAGGACGTCGAGCGTTCACCGGACGTCAACGCGGGCATCGCGCCGCATTCGCTGCGCGCAGTCGATCCCGCGGCGCTCAAGGAGCTCATCGCCGGCGTCGATGCCGCATCGCCGATCCACATTCATGCCGCCGAGCAGACCAGGGAGGTCGAGGATTGCAAGGCGGCGCTCGGCAGGCGACCGGTGGAATGGCTGCTCGAAAACTGCAAGCTGGACGCGCGTTGGTGCGTCGTGCATGCCACCCATGTGATCAAGGAAGAAGCCGCGGGCCTTGCCGCGAGCGGCGCGACCGCCGGGCTCTGCCCCAGCACCGAGGCGAACCTCGGCGACGGCATTTTTCCGCTGCTCGACTACCGCGGCGCCGGCGGCGGGTGGGGCATCGGCGGCGACAGCCACGTCTCGCGCGACCCGGCTGAGGAGCTTCGGTTGCTTGAGTACGTCCAGCGCTTGACCGCCCGTAAACGTAACCTCATCGTTGGGAAGCAATCTTCTGCTGTAGGAACCACGCTATGGCTCGAAGCCGCCGCGGGCGGCGCGAAGGCGCTGGGCCGGCGCATGGGCGCGATCGCGCCTGGGCAGCGCGCCGACCTTGTGGTGCTCGACTCCGGACATGTGGATATCCACGGGCGCAGGGGCGATGCGATCGCCAATGCGCTCGTCTTTTCCGGATCGAGCGGCCTGGTGCGAGACGTCATGGTGGGCGGCACGTGGGTCGTCGCCGAAAGACGGCACGCTGCCGAGGACGCGGCCGCCGAAGCTTACAAGCGCAGCGTCAAACAGCTCCTGGCCTAGCGCTCCAGCGCGACGCGAAACTCGGCGGCCGTTTTTGCCTTCACATCCTCGAGCTTCACGCCGGGGTGAAGCTCTTTCAGAGCCAGGCCCTTGCCCGGCTCCACTTCGAACACGCACAGGTCGGTGATGATCATGTTCACCACGCCCCTGCCGGTGACCGGCAGCGTGCATTGCTTGAGGATCTTGGAGCTGCCGTCCTTCGCCGTGTGCTCCATCAGCACCACCACGCGCTTGACCCCGGAGACCAGATCCATGGCGCCGCCGGGGCCTTTCACCATCTTTCCGGGCACCATCCAGTTGGCGAGATCGCCGTTCTGGGCCACCTCGAGAGCGCCGAGGATCGACAGGTCGACGTGGCCGCCGCGGATCATGGCAAACGAGTCGGCGCTCGAGAAGAAGCTCGAGCCGGCAATGGTGGTCACCGTCTGCTTGCCGGCGTTGATCAGGTCGGGGTCGACCTGGCTCTCGGCCGGGAACGGCCCGATGCCGAGCAGGCCGTTTTCCGATTGCAGCGTGACCTCGATGCTGTCGGGAATGTAGTTCGCCACCAGGGTGGGAATGCCGATGCCGAGATTGACGTAGTAGCCGTCGCGCAATTCCCGGGCCGCCCGCTTCGCCATCAGCTCGCGGATCGGCGAATCCTTCTTGCCGGTAGCGCCGGCCAGGGTGCGGAATTCGATGCGCTTCTCGTAGCGCGCCCCGCGGATGATGCGGTCGACGTAGATGCCCGGCGTATGGATCTGGTCGGGATCGAGCTCGCCGACCTCGACCAGCTGCTCGACTTCGGCCACGGTGACCTTGCCGCAGGTGGCGATCATCGGATTGAAGTTGCGCGAAGTCTTGCGATAGACGAGGTTGCCCGCCTTGTCGCCTTTCCAGGCCTTGACCATCGACAGGTCCGAGCGGATGCCCTCCTCCAGCACGTACTCCTTGCCGTCGAAGCTCTTGGTCTCCTTGCCCTCCGCGAGCTTGGTGCCGGCCGCGGTTCGCGTATAGAAAGCGGGAATCCCGGCGCCGCCGGCGCGCAACTTCTCGGCGAGGGTTCCCTGCGGCGTGAGCTGGAGGTCGAGCTCGCCCGCCAGCACCTGGCGCTCGAATTCCTTGTTCTCCCCTACGTAGGAAGCGATGACCTTTTTCACCTGGCGCGTCTTGAGCAGCAGCCCCATGCCGAAATCGTCGACGCCGGCGTTGTTGCCGATGATGGTGAGGCCCTTGACGCCGCTTTCCACCAGCGCCTGGATGAAATTCTCCGGGATGCCGCACAGGCCGAAGCCGCCCGCGGCGATGACCATGTCGTCGCGCAGCAGCCCCTTCAATGCCGAAGTTGCGTCTGGAAATACCTTTTTCATGTGATGCCCTCTTTCAGGAGACCTCGGATGCGCTCGGGGATGCGGATCGGCTTCTGCTTGTCCATGTCGATGAACACCACCGTCGCGGCGCCGTCCGCGTAAAGCTGTTAGTTTACGCTCAGATCGTAGTAGGTGGCGACGCTGGACCCCCCCGGTGGACCGGCGAACACGCTGACTTCCACCGTGCCGGGATAGTTGATCGGCTTCCTGAAATTGCACGCCGCATTGACGATCACGATGCCGGTGCTCTTCCATGCCTGCCCCTGCGGAACCAGCGCGTCGAACCAGCCGATCCTCGCCTGCTCCATGTAGCGGAAGTACACCGTGTTGTTGACGTGACCCATCGCGTCCATGTCACCCCAGCGGATCGGGATGCGCTCGACATGAACGAGCTTGCGCGCTTGATCCATGAGGGGGCTGATTATAATTCGCGCATGGCACGGGAATCGATGCAGTACGACGTAGTGATCGTCGGTGCCGGTCCGGCCGGCCTCGCCGCTGCGATCCGCCTGAAGCAGCTTTCCGCGGAAACCTCCGTCTGCGTGCTGGAGAAGGGATCGGAAGTCGGTGCGCACATCCTG
>DASQGB010000304.1:0-19620 GCA_035632815.1 Burkholderiales bacterium
GCGAAACGTCAGCAAGCGCTTCACCAAGCGCCTCGACGCGATCGAGAAGCTGGCGCGCTCGCTTGGCGCCGCGGTGGCGGAGCACACGGTGCGCGCCGTCGACAACGTCAGCTTCGAGGTCGCGCAGGGCGAGGCGGTCGGGCTGGTCGGCGAATCGGGCTGCGGCAAGTCGACGCTCGGCCGGCTCGCCGCCGGGCTGCTCGAGCCCAGCGGCGGCGAGGTGTTGTACCGCGGTGCGCCGCCCGCCGGAACCAGGCGCCCGCAGATGATCTTCCAGGACCCGTTTGCCTCGCTCAATCCGCGCATGCGGGTCGAGGACATCATTGGCGAGGCCCCATGGGTTCATGGCTTGATCAAAAAGGAAGAATTAGGAACCTATGTAAACGACCTCCTGCGCCGCGTCGGCCTCGATCCGTCCTATCGCCGCCGCTACCCGCACCAGTTCTCCGGCGGGCAGCGCGCGCGCATCGGCATCGCGCGCGCCCTGGCGGTGAAGCCCGATTTCCTGGTCTGCGACGAGGCCGTGGCGGCGCTCGACGTGTCGATCCAGGCGCAAGTGCTGAATCTGTTCTCCGAGCTGCGCGAGGCGCTTTCTCTCACCTATCTCTTCATCAGCCACGACCTGGGCGTAGTGCGTTACCTGTCTGACCGCGTGGTAGTGATGTATCTTGGGCGCGTGGTCGAGATCGCGCCGGCCGCCGAGCTGTACGCGGCGCCGAACCATCCCTACACGCAGGCGCTGCTCGCCGAGGTGCCGCGCGTGGAGCGCAAGCGCCGCGCCTACGCGCCGATCCGCGGCGAGATCCCGTCGCCGCTCGCCCCGCCGAGCGGCTGCCACTTCCACCCGCGCTGTCCGCATGCCATGCCGCGCTGCTCCGCCGAGGCGCCGGCGCTGCGCGAGATCGCGCCGCAGCGTGTTTCAGCGTGTCATTTGAACGATCAGGCATGAATGCTTTCGAAGATTGCTTGCTGAAGGCTATCGTGGGATTCGCATGAGCGACCATCATCCGATCGAGATTTCGCCGCCCGACATCGCTGCTTACCGCAGCGGCAATACGGGCGTCGACTACGTGCAGGTCCTCGATTCCGGCAAGCCCGGGCCGAACGTCATGATCCAGGCGCTGACCCACGGCAACGAGTTCTGCGGCGCCATCGCCCTGGATTTTCTTTTTAAAGAGAATGTAAGACCAGGAATCGGGAAGCTGACCCTGGCCTTCGCCAACGTCGCCGCGTTCGCCCGCTTCGACTTCGACGATCCCGACCGCTCGCGCTACATCGACGAGGACTACAACCGCGTGTGGGCCGATGCCGTGCTGGAGGGCCCGCGGGATTCGGCCGAGCTGCGCCGCGCGCGCGAGCTGCGGCGGTTCGTCGACAAGGCGGACTATGTCCTCGACCTGCACTCGATGCACGAGCCCTGCCGGCCGATCATGGTCTGCGGCACGGTGGAGAAGGGCGCCGCCTTCGCGCGCAAGCTCGGCGTGCCCGGCGACCTGCTGCTCGACACCGGCCATCCCGCGGGGCTGCGGATGATCGAGCGCGGCGGCTTCGCCGATCCGAAGAGCCCCAAGGCCGCGGTCCTTATCGAGTGCGGCCAGCACTGGGAGAAATCGTCGGCGGACGTCGCCATCGACACGGCATTGCGCTTCCTGAAAGCAACGGGAGTGGTCGAGGCGAGCTGGGTGGATGCCAGATTGCGCCTCACTCCGCCTCCGGCGCAGCGCGTGGTGCGCGTCACGGAGCCGGTGGTGGCAAGGAGCATGAGCTTTCGCTTCACGGCGCCTTACCGGGGCCTCGAAGTGATCCCCAAGGCCGGCACGCCGGTCGCGTACGACGGCGACAAGGTCTGGCGCACCCCTTACGACGATTGCGTCCTGGTGATGCCCTCACTTCGGCACCTCAAGCCCGGGACGACCATGGTGCGGCTGGGTCGATACGACTAGCGCTCGCTGGCACACAGCTTGCAAGAAGAGGGAGGGTTAACTCCTTCCGAGGACCGGCACATGGAACGCAAGGACAAGGACAAAGTTGAAGGCGAAGGCAGCTACACGGGCTCCAAGGATTACAACGAGCGCACCAAGAAATTCATCGACTCGGGCAAGGTCGACCAGGCGGCGCGCGACGCCGAGCCGAAGACCGAGGAAGAGAAGCACGCCATGCAGAAGGCCGAGCGCATCGGCAAGGGCAAGGCCAAGGGCGAGGACCCCGCCCTCAAGAAGAAGCCCTGAGCGCTACTTCTTGCGCAGCCCGCCCCACAGCGAGTCGAGGCGGGAGTAGCGCCCGCAGCCGGTAACGTAGAACGTGTACCGGGCGGGGTTCTTCTTGTAATAGTCCTGGTGGTAGTCCTCGGCCGGCCAGAACTCGGCCGCCGGCGTGATCGGCGTGCGGATCGCCTGGCGGAACGGCTTGTCCTTCTCCCATTTCGCCTTGGAGGCCTCGGCGAGGCGCTTCTGCTCGTCCGAGTGATAGAAGATTTCCGGCCGGTACTGCGAGCCGGAGTCGCAGAACTGGCGGTCGCTGACCGTCGGGTCGTGGTTCAGCCAGAAGGTCTCGAGCAGCTTCTCGTAGCTCACCTTCGCCGGGTCGTAGACCACCTGCACCACCTCGGTATGGCCGGTCGTGCCGTTCGATACCTCCTCGTAGGTCGGATGCTTCTTCTTGCCGCCCATGTAGCCCGAGGTGGTCGAGACTACCCCCGGGACCTTGTCGAAGGCCTCTTCCGTGCACCAGAAGCAGCCTGCGGCGAAGGTGGCCTTTTGCTGTTGGGCAAAGCTGGAAAAGGCCGCGGTGGCGAGCAATAGAAAAACGATTCTTTTCACCTGGATAGCTCCTTCAGGACCGCGTCGATGATGGGTTGGTCGCGCAAGCATAGCCGGACATTACTGATCGGCGAAGCGCGCGCGGCCTTGAAGTAGGCGCGCGCGCAGACCTCCAGCGGCACCGCGAAGATGCCGCTGGAAACGGCGGGGAAGGAGACGGAATCCCATCCGCGCTCCTTCGCTACCTGAAAGGCTGCTGTCAAAGCCTCGAAGAGCTTGCGCTCCTCGTCGCCTTCGCCCTGGCGCGGGCCGACGGCGTGGATCACGCCCTTGAAGGGCAGCCTGCCCGCGGTGGTGGCGACCGCGGTCCCCGCGGGCAGCGGTCCGCGGCTCTCCACAATACGGTCCGACTCCTCCTGCAGCGCCGGCCCGGCGGCGCGCGCAATGATGCCGGCGACCCCGCCGCCGTGCGCGAGGTGCCCGTTCGCGGCGTTGACGATGGCCTCGACCGGCTCGTCGAGCAGGTTGCCCCGCACGACGCGGAAGACGCGCCCGCGGGCTACTTCCTCTTCCGCGAGGACTTGCGCTTGCGTGGCACTTACTCGATCTTCGCCTTCGCCCTAAGCCCCCGGATCAGCTCGTCGATCTTGACCTGCACCAGCTGCTGCTGGAGACGCTGTTTGACCTCGGCGAGCGCCGGAAACTTCACCGGCCGCACGTCGTCGAGCTGGATGACGTGGAAGCCGAAGCGCGTGCGCACGGGCGCCTCGGTGTACTTGCCCTTCTCGAGCTTGACCATGGCCTCGGCGAACTGCTTGTCGAACGTGCCGGGCACGTTCCAGTCGAGGTCGCCGCCGCGGTCTTTCGTGCCGGTATCCTTCGAGTTCTTGCCGGCCAGCTCGTCGAACTTGCCGCCCTTCTTGAGGTCCGCGATGAGGCCCTTCGCCTGGTCCTCGGAATCGACCAGGATGTGGCGGGCGCGGTACTCCTTGTCGCCGGTACCGGACTTCGCCTTGTCGTACTCCTTCTGCACATCGGCGTCGGTGACCGGATTCTTGCGCACGTATTCGCGGATGTAGGCGCCAACGATGACCTCCTGGCGCGCGATGTCGAGCTGCGCCTGGACCTCTTGGCTCTTGGCGATGCCGCTCTTCTGCGCTTCCTGGGCGATGATCTCGCGGTTGACGAGCTCGTCGCGCACCATGTTGCGCATCTGTTCGTTGTCCTGCGCTCCGCGCTGCGTCTGCTGCTGCAGCATGAAGTCCATCCGCGATTGCGGCACAGCCACGCCGTTCACGGTGGCCACCGCGGCGCCTTTCGGCGCCGGCTTGGCGGCCTTCTTCTCGGCGCCCTTTTCTACTGCCTGGGAAAACGCCAGGGCGGGAAGCACCAGCATGGCGAGGGCAGCGACACGTAAACTCATTGCGATCCTTTCGATTCTTCCGGGCTGCGCGCGGTAATCGCGAGCGCGTGGATGGGATTGTGCATCAGTTCGCCGAGCGCCTGATACACCATGCGGTGGCGCTCGACGCTCGGCCGGCCGGCAAAGCGCGCCGACACGATCGACAGCCGCCAGTGGGTGCCGCCGCCGTCTTTCCAGCCGGCGTGGCCGTGGTGCTGCTCGCTTTCGTCGACCAGCTCGAGCGATACCGGATCGAGCGCCGTGAGGCGCTCGCGGATGCGCGCCTCGGTGCTCACGTCTTCTGGTCGGCGTAGCGGGACATCACCAGCGCTTGCGCCAGGACGAAGAGCAGCATCAGGCCCATGCCGCCGAACAGCTTGAAGTTGACCCACAGGTCGGTCGAGTAGTTGTAGGCCACATAGAGGTTGAGGGCGCCCATGAAAGCGAAGAACGCGACCCAGCTCCAGTTGAGCCGCGCCCACACCGGATCGGGCAGCTGCACCTGTTCCGACAGCATGGCGCGCACCAGGTTCCTGCCGATGAGCGCCGCGACCGAGAGCACCGCGCCGAAAAGCCAATACAGCACGGTTGGCTTCCACTTGATGAAAGTCTCGTCCTGCAGCAGCAGGGTCGCGCTGCCGAACACGCCGATGATGGCGAGGCTCGCCCAAAGCATGCCGTGGACGCGCTTGCCGCTAAGCTTGAGCCATGCCACCTGCAGCACCGTTGCCGCGATCGCCGTGGCGGTGGCGACGTAGATGTCTGCCAGCTTGAATGCGACGAAGAACAGGACGACCGGGAAAAGATCGAATAGAAACTTCATCCGGCCGGGATTTTACGCTAACGCCAGGCGCCGACCGCCTTTCGCGCGGCATCGTTGGCGGGCCGCACCACCAGCCCGCTCGACGACACCGTCACCGCATATGCCGCGTTCTCCGCGAGCGGCACGTAAGCCGCGGCTCCGTAAAGCGCGTCGGCGAAGGGAAGGTAGTCGTGATAGCGCCGCACCACCGGCCAGAAATCCATGCCCTTCTCCTGCGTAAGGGCATACACGGTGCGCGGGGCACGCCGCTCCTGCGAGAGCTCGGCGTAGCGCCCCGAGAGGCGCTCGAGGCGGTACACCGTGTCGAAGCCGGCGAGGCTGCCGATGCCGCGCCACTTGAGCACGCGCGCATCGATCTGCCATTCGTCGCCGCGCATCTCGAAATGGCGCGCCGGTGCCGGCGGCGCGTCCAGCGTCAGCGCGTAATGGCGCTCGCCGATCTGGCGGATCGAGACGTTGGCCGCCTGCTGCTCATGCGTGAGCCTGCGGTAGGTGTGCAGCGAAGCTGCCGCGAGGCCGAGCGCGACGCAGACGAGCACGATGAAGCCCCCCAGCAGAAGATAGACGGTGCCGCTGGCAAGGCGCAGATGACGCAGCCGGCCGAGGGCCACCAGCTCGAGCGGCAGAGCGATCAGCACGCCGAGGGCGGCGAAGCCGACCAGCAGAACCTGGGGGTCGAGGCGCGCGATCCATTCCAGCACGTTGTTAATATAGCCAAAACCCCCGGAGGGCACCGTGTCGCTGGTCACACTCATCGAATACGCCGACGCCGGCGCGCAGGTCAAGGCGGTCTACGACGACATCATGAAGACGCGCGGCGTCGACTGGATCAACAACTTCTGGAAGGCGCTGGCGAACGACCCTGCCGAGCTCGCGCGCATCTGGCAAAACGTCAAGCAGGTCATGGCGCCGGGCGCGCTCGACCCGCTGGTGAAGGAGATGATCTACGTCGCGGTGAGCGCCACCAACGGCTGCGAATACTGCACCTACTCGCACACCGCGGCGGCGCGCAAGAAAGGCATGAGCGACGCGATGTTGATGGAGCTCCTGGCGGTGGTGGGACTTGCCAACGAGACCAACCGCCTCGCCAACGGCCTGCGCATCAAGGTCGACCCGCAGTTCATCCCTCGGGCCTGAGGCTCTTCCCGTCGGGCGTCACGAGGAAGCGGCGCCACGGTTTGCTGTCGGCGGCGACCTCCACCGTCCAGTAGCAGCGGCCGTCTCGCCATACGTTTTGCTGAAGAAGAACGGCGTAGTGAACTACCGCTCCGGCCTTGTGCATGTGCGCGGCCCAGGCCTCGATCTCCGGCAGCCTTTGGACCTTGCTCACCGCGCGGCGCAGCGGCATGTTGCCTTCGTCCGGGTAGTCGCAGGCGAGGGCCGGAGCTGCGAACCCGCACTCCAAAGCCAGCAGCATTTTGATAAGGTCGCGGCCCATGGAAGCGAAGTTACCACCGCGCCTGGGCATCGTCATCATGCTCGCCGCAGCGACCTGCTTCGCTTCCAACCATGTCGCGGCTCGAATCGCTTTCGACCACGGCGCGAGCGTGGCGACCGGCGTAGTGGTGCGCGCCGCCGGGACCGCGCTAGTGCTGTTTCTGATGATGAGAGTGCAGGGCGTGCGCATCCATGTGCCGCGGCCCGCGCTGATTGCCGGCATCCTCGTCGCTCTGCAGAGCTATTGCCTGTATTCGGCGGTGGCGATCATCCCGGCGGCACTGGCGCTGCTGGTGTTCCAGACCTCGCCGATGCTGTTCATCCTGCTGTCCTGGGCGACGGGCAAGGAAGTTCCGCGCTGGAGCGCCGTAGCCGCGATCCTCGCAGCGCTGCTGGGGTTGGTGCTTGCGCTCAACATCCGCATCGAGGGGCTTTCGATGCGCTGGGCGGAGATCGGCGCCGGCGTAAGCTGGGCGTTCGCAGCCGCCGTGAGCTTCGTCTTCGTGCTGTATGCGAACGCGAACTGGCTGAAGGCGGTGGACGGAAAGCTGCGGACCTTCATCATGACCACCGTCACTGCGATCGTCGTGCTGGCGGCCGGCGCCGCCGCGGATGCCATGAAATTTCCTGTGGATGGTCAAGGCTGGCTCGGCCTTGCGCTGCTGACGGTGTTCTACTGCATCGCGATGTGCACGCTGTTCATCGTCGTGCACCGGATACCGCCTTCGAGCACGGTGGCGATGAACTTCGAGCCGATCGCGCTGCTCGGGCTGGGCTGGGTGTTCCTCGGCCAGGCGGTGGCGCCGCTGCAGATCGCCGGCGCCTTGGTGACGGTGGGCGCCATCGCGTGGCTCGGTGGGGCTAAGAAGTAGCCGCTATGAGCGCCAGCGCACTGCACCGGCCGCGGTTTAGGGACAAGCTATAGCCCCACAGGAGACTACCCATGAACAGACTTCCCTTCATCCTTTCCTCGATTGCGGTCGCCATCCTTGCAGGATGCGCCACTGAAAGTCGCATCACGTCGGCACCCGCGCCGGTGGTCGTAGCTCCGGCGGCGGCGCCCTATGTGCTCGCCCCCGCCGGTACGGTCGTGGTGCCGCAGGCCAGCACCGCCGGGATGGTCGTCGTTGCTCCGGCAGCCGCACCGCTGCGCGCCGGTCTGGGCCGCATCGAATCGATTCTGGCTGTTCCGACCGCCGCTGCCGGCGGCACGGCGTCGAACTCGAACAAGCGCATCCACATGAGGATGGACGACGGCTCGGTGCAGTACTTCGAAACGCAGGCCGCGGGTCTGGCGGTGGGCGACCGCATCGAGATCACGAAGGACGGCACCATGCGGCACCCGGCATAGACGCTTTAAGAAGTAATTACAGATTCGATTGAAGAATAAAGCTGGTCCACGAGCGCCGCGCGGCGCTCGAGGACCGCGCGCTGGTTGATATAGCCCTTGTCGGTGATCTCGTTGGCGTCGATCGACGGCGGCTCGGTCATGACCATCAGCCGGGCAGGGTGGGTCGAGCTTCCCGCGTTCTGCTTTAATACATTGAGAGTTTTGGAAAGGCGCTCGCGCAACCCGGTGGCGGACAGGTCCTTCGCCGCAGCACTGAGGAAGACCAGGGCGCCGATCTCGTGGCGGTCATGCCCGGTGATCACGGCGTCCTGGATCAGCGGGTCGCCGGCCGCGATCAGGCCCACGCGCAGGGCACCGACATGCACCCAGGTGCCGGTGGAGAGCTTGAAGTCCTCGGCAAGGCGGCCATCGAAGACGATGCCCTTGGCCGGGTCGGCCGGATCGGCGAACTTCACCGCGTCGCCGATGCGGTAGTAGCCCTCGTCGTCGAAGGCGGCCTGCGAAAGGTCCGTGCGCCGGAAATAGCCCGGCGTGACGTTCGGCCCGCGCAGGCGCACTTCCAGCTTGCCCGCCGTCGGGACCAGCTTCAGCTCGCAGCCGGCCACCGGCAGCCCGATCACGCCGGCGCGCGGGATGGGGAAGTGCACCGACGTGGCGAGCGGCGCGGTTTCGGTCGAGCCCCAGGCCGAGAGCATGGCCAGACTGCTTTTGTTCTCCTGCCGAGCAAGGTTTTGAAGGCGTTGCCAAAGGTTCTGCGGCAGCGCCGCGGCGGCGTAGAACAGCACATCGAGGTCGCGGAAGAAGGTGCGCCGCAGCGCGGCGTCCTTCTCGAGGAACGGCAGCAGCAGGTCGAACCCGCGCGGCACGTTGAAGTACAGGGTGGTCGGCACCTCGGCCAGGTTGCGCACGGTGGTCTCGATTAGGCCGGGCACCGGCTTGCCGCCGTCGACGTACAGCGTGCCGCCGTTTCGCAGCACGAGGTTGAAGTTATGGTTGCCGCCGAAGGTGTGGTTCCAGGGCAGCCAGTCGAGCACCACCGGCGGCTTGTCCTCGACGAAGGGCCAGGCTTGCGCCAGCATCTGCTGGTTGGCGCACAGCATGCGATGCGTGTTGATCACCCCCTTCGGCATCCCGGTCGAGCCCGAGGTGAAGAGGATTTTCGCGACGGTTTCGGGCGCGACTTTCGAAAATTCCCTTTCCTGGGTCGACCCCGGGTTGCTTTCCAGCAGCTCGTCCACCGGCGTGGACTTCGCGCCCACGGCGGCGAGCGCCGGGGCGAATTTCTGCGCGTCTGCCGCATAGACCAGCCCGGGCTGCAGCAGCTCGAAGATGCTCTTCAGCTTGCCGAAGTCTTTCGACATCAGCGAGTACGCGGGCGAGATCGGCGCGACCGGGATCCCGACGTGCATGGCCCCGAGCGAGAGGAGCGCGTTGTCGATGCCGTTGTCGGAGAGGATCGCCACCGGCCGCTCGGCGTCGAGCCCCATGTCGAGCAGCGCCTGCGCGATCCTGCGCACCGCGCCGTAGGCTTCCCGGTAGGTGATTTTCTTCCAGCGCTCGCCCGCCCTTTCGGCGAGAAACACGCGCTCGGGCGCGTTATCCGACCACTTCACCAGCCATTCGGTGACGCAGCGCGGGTAGGGGCCGAGCTTCTGCGGCGAGCGCAGCCGGATCGTGCCGTCGCTGCGTTTCTGAACCTCAACCTCGGGAGGGGCGAATCGCAGGCTCATGCTCGCATTGTAGAAACAAAAAGCCCCGGGCCTGTCGACCCGGGGCCGGGTACCTGCGCGACGAGTGCGCTAGAAGTTGTGCCGGAAGCCTAGAGCGAAGGACTTGAAGTCTGCGCCGGCGACTGCCGGGGTGGACTGCCTGAACCCGAAGGTCCCGGCGGACTCGTTGTCGACCACGGTATAGAAGGCATAGACCTTGGTCTGCTTTGTGATGTTGTAGTTATAGGCGAGCGTGTATTGCTTGGCGCCCGCGTTGCCGGCGTCGGAGTCCACCCATCCGTAATTGAGGTGGAACTCGTGCTGGCCTACCGGCATCATCGCGGCGATGCGGAAGTAGTCGCGGTCTACGTCGCCGACGAGCAGGTCGCTTGTCGCTTTCTCGTAGAGCGCCCCAATGACAAAGCTCTTGAAGTCGTACAAGCCGCCGACGGTAATGGCCGTACCCTTGTCGCCCTTCACCCCGGCTCCCGGATCAAGATCGGTCGTGTTCTCCGTAGTTGCATACGAGGCCGCGAGATGCAAAGGGCCTTGGTCGTACGCGCCGACGAGCCCGAGATGACTCGGCTGATCCAAGCCTGGGGTCCTTGTCTCAGCAAGCAGGGAATAGGCTACGTCCACGCTGAACGGGCCGAATTTCGGGCTCGTGTACCACAACGTGTTGTTCATGAAGCCTTGGTTGCCGACAACGGTGCCGGCGAGCAGGGCGTCCGACGATGTACCGGTGTCGTGGTTATGGTTGCTGATGTAGTCGTAGGTGGCGTAGTACACCGGGCCGATCGTGCGACCCGCCCGGATCGTGCCGAATCCACCCTGCAGACCGGCGAAGCTATCCCGGCTCGCAAACACGCTGCCGGCGCTGTCGTCCAGCTTGACCCGGCTCTCTACCTGGAAAATTGCAGCCAAGCCGGGCGTTAGCTCCTTCTTGCCCCGTATGCCGATGCGGGAGCTGTTATCCACCAACTCTTTGTTCGACTCGTTGGGCAGAAGGGCCGTGTTGCTGCTGTTGTCGACGGTGATGTGCTCGATGCTGACGTTGACCCGCCCGTAAATCTGGATCTCGGGCGGCAGCTGCGCCAGCGCCGGCAGCGCGCAGGCGGATGCCACGCCCGCCACGAGAACCTTTGCTTTGAACAGATTCGAAGAAACTCCCATGATCTCCCTTTCTTAGTGTTGTCCCCCTGGCGCGACCGCTTTGTGCGGCGCGTGCCCGAGGGCACACTCTAGTTGCTACAGGGAGCAGGGAGCAAGGCGGCGCGTGGCGACGCCAGCCTTTCGACAAGCATGTGTCTCACTCTTACAACGATTGCACCAGGCTTTCGCAGGCGGCGATGCTGCGCAGGTGCGAATCGCGCATCCGGGTAACGGCGTCGCGCGCGTCGGCGGGCAGCCCGGGGAGGGCCTCCTCGAAGCGCTTCACCGCCCAGCGCAGGCCGCGCACGAGGTACTCGATGCGCTCGCGCCGGCCCTTCACCGCCACCGCCTTGTCGTAGAACTCGCCGGTGGCATGGCTGTAAGGCGTTCCGGACTTCTCGAGGAGCTTGCCGATGAGCGCGCAGTTATGCGCTTCCTCGGCCTGCACCTGGCGCAGAACCTTCCATGCTTCCCCGTTGCGCGGATGGTCGTCCATGAAGACGACGAGCGCCTTGGCCCCCGCCCGCTCGGCCTCGAGCATCCGGTTCAGGAACTCAGTGGAGCTTGACGTATTCGTATTCCACCGCGAGGTTGTTGATGCCGCGCTCGGGCGGCGCGATCCAACCCGCCATCTTGCCCGGCTCGATGACGCGCTGCATCAGCGAGTGCACGAAGACGCGGTCGGCGTTGGAGGGGATCCAGGAGGGCAAGTTTTTTTCATATTCTTCCTTCGAAAGCAACTTCCCCTGGGGATCGACCGGCTGCCCCGCCCAGGCGCCGATCGAGCGGCGAAAGCGCATCGAGGGCAGCGTCAGCCGCAACGCGAACCCGGCGCGCTCGATCGTCCGGTTCCAGCGCTTGAGGCCGATCTCGCAGTCCTTGAGATAGGACTCGCGCATCACCTCGTTCAGGGCGTTGAGCATGGGAACTTCCTGGGGTCCTTCCGGGATATCGATCCTCAATTTCGCTTCGCGAAGGACATGGTCCTGGTACTGCGTCTCGTCCGGTCGTCCCTTCAATCCGCTGGCGAAGTTGGCGGCTGAGTTGGAGGAGATCTCCGAGCCGAAGAGATCGAGCGAGCTCGAGCACCAGAAATTGAGGTATTTCTGCAGGAGCGGCAGGTCGACCGCGCCGTGCGCGCGGACCTTCCCCGGGTCGTCGGTGCCGAGCTCCTTCATCACCTCGAGCGTGCGCTTCACGACGCGGCTGAGGCCGGTCTCGCCGACGAACATGTGGTGCGCCTCCTCGGTGAGCATGAAGCGGCAGGTGCGCGACAGCGGGTCGAACGCGCTCTCGGCGAGGCTTTTCAGCTGGTACTTGCCGTCGCGGTCGGTGAAATAGGTGAAGCAATAAAGCGACAGCCAGTCGGAGATCGGCTCGTTGAAGGTGGTGAGGATGCGCGGCTTGTCGGCGTCGCCCGAGTGCCGCCCGAGCAGCTCCTCGGCCTCCTCGCGGCCGTCGCGGCCGAAGTAGGCGTGCAGCAGGTAGACCATCGCCCACAGGTGGCGGCCTTCCTCGACGTTGATCTGGAAGAGATTCCTCAGGTCGTAGAGGGAAGGGCAGGTATGGCCGAGCAGGCGCTGCTGCTCGACCGAGGCGGGCTCGGTGTCGCCCTGCGTCACGATCAGGCGCCGCAGCGTCGAGCGGTATTCGCCCGGCACCTGCTGCCACACCGGCTGCCCCATCGCATCGCCGAAGCCGATCGAGCGATCAGGCACCGCGTCGGCGAGGAAGATCCCCCAGCGGTACTCGGGCATCCGGATCGTGCCGTAGTGCGCCCAGCCCTGCGCGTCGACCGAGATCGCAGTGCGCAGGTACACGTCGGCGGCCTCGAAGTCGCTCGGCCCCATCTCATGCCACCAGTTGAGGAACTGCGGCTGCCAATGCTCGAGCGCGCGCTGCAGCGTGCGGTCGTTGGCGAGGTCGACGTTGTTCGGAATCTTTTCGGAGTAGTTGATGGCGCTCATTTGGATAGCCTCAAGAAAAAGGGGTCAGAGCAATTTTTCTCGCAATGACACCGAAAGCTCGCTGGCCTGAGGAGAAAAATTGCTCTGACCCCTTTTTCTTTTCATACGCGTTCCCAGTTGAACTTCGCTTTCGAACCCGTCCCGTAAACCTTGAGCGCGCCATGCTCGCCCACGGCATTCGGCCGGATGAAGATCCAGTTCTGCCAGGCCGTGAGCCGGCCAAAGACCCGCGTCGACATGGTCTCGGGGCCGGCAAAGCGCAACGAAGCCTCCATCCCGGTCAGCGCATCGGGCGACAGGCTCGCGCGCTCCTCGATGGCGACGCGCAGCTCCTCTTCCCAGTCGATCTCGTCGGGGGTGGAGGTGACCAGGCCCAGCTCTCTCGCTTTTTCGGCATTCATGGGCTCACGTTGCGGGAGTGAGGGAACTTCGCCGCAAAAATGGGCTTGCACTCTTGAAAGACCGTTGGCCATCGGATAGGTGCCGAAATTGAGCGCCGAAAGCGCGATCTGCGGCCCATTGCCTGCATCGAGCATGTAGCTGCGATCGGCGGCTAGCGCGAGCTCCAGCAGCGTGCCGGCGAAGCACGAGCCGGGGTCGATGACGGCGAACATCGAGCGCGAGGAGAGGTCCAGGCGCGACAGCGTGCGTCGCAGCAGACCGATCGTTTCGCGGACGAACCAGTCTTCTGAATTTGCATTCAGAAGGGCATCGAGCTCGAGGACTTTTTCGATGCTGCCTTGGGTCTTCAAGATCCAAAGACCGACGTCGAGATGGTTGTGGCGCAGGTCGAGGATCGCGCGGTCGAGCTCGCGCGCGAGGCGCAGCGGATACCAGTCCGCCGATTTTTCAAGCTTTATGTCTCCGGGTCCTTTGACCGTGATGGTCGCCGTGCGCTGCGCAGAATCAATGGCGATGCTTACCAGCTGGTTCTCCCCCAGCGGCGTCAATTTCACTCCTGCGCCGCCCGGCCGGTCGGACTGCTTCGCCAGCTCGAGCGCGCGCGCCTTCACCATGTCGGCGAACTGCTGCGGCTTGGCCAGATGGTCGACCAGGCGCCATTCCCTGGCACGGTCGGCGCGCACGCCCTCGGCCGTAGTGCAGAAGACGTCGGCGAGGTCGCGCCTCACCTTGCGTTTGTCGACCAGCCTCGTCAATCCTCCCGTTCCGGGCAATACCCCCAGTAAAGGAACTTCCGGCAGGCTGACGGTCGAGGAACGATCGTCGATCATGGCGATTTCGTCGCAGGCGAGGGCGAGCTCGTAGCCGCCGCCGGCGGTCACGCCGTTTAGCGCGGCGAGGAACTTGAGCCCGGAGTGCGCGCTCGCGTCCTCGATGCCGTTGCGCGTCTCGTTGGTGAACTTGCAGAAGTTGACCTTCCAGGCGTGGCTCGACGAGCCGAGCATGTAGATGTTGGCGCCGGAGCAGAACATGCGGCTCTTGCCGCTGGTGATGACCACCGCCTTCACTTCGGGATGCTCGAAGCGCAGACGGTTGAGCGCGTCGTGCAGCTCGATGTCGACGCCGAGGTCGTAGCTGTTGAGCTTGAGCTTGTAGCCGGGGGCGAGGCCCTTGTCCTCGGCGACATCGAGCAGCAGCGTGGCGAGCGGCCCGTCGAAAGCGAGCTTCCAGTGGTTGTAGCGCTGCGGATCGGTTTCGAAGCTGGTCATGTGATGGCTTTCCTGAGCTCGGCGAGGCTCTGCCGCACCGTCTTGCCCGAAGTGTCGACCGTCGCGTCGGCGCGGCCGTACAGCCGCTCGCGGTCGGAGAGCAGCTTGCGGATCTCGTCTAGCGCGGCCGAGCGCCCTTGCCCTTCTTTCCCTATGAACGGGCGCATGTCGCCCTGCCCGATGACGCGCTGCATGTGCTCCTGCGGCGAGGCCTTGAGCCAGACGCAGACGCAGCGCTCCAGCAGCAATTCGTAGGTTCGCGCATCGGTGACCAGGCTGCCGCCGGCGGCGATCACCGCGCGCTCGCTCTGTTCGAGGACGCGCTCGAGCGCGCGCCGCTCGAAGCGGCGGAAGGCGTCCTGGCCGTACATCGCGAACACTTCGGCCAGCTTGGCGCCGGCTTCCTTCTCGACCTCGCGGTCGAGCTCGACGAAGGGCAGCCCGAGGGCATCGGCGAGCTTCTTGCCCAGGGTCGATTTGCCCGCGCCGCGCAGGCCGAGTAGGGCAATGCGCCCCTGCGGGGATTGTTCTTCATGAACCAGACGTTCGATGGCGACGCCCATCGCGCGCGCCACCTTGCGCAGCAGCAGCACCGAGATGTTTCCCTGCCCGGCCTCGAGCTGGGCGAGGTAGCGCTCGGATACGCCCGAGGCCAGCGCGAGCGCCTTGCGCGTCATGCCGTGCTCGGTGCGCCAGGCGCGCACGCGCTCGCCGAGGCGGGCGAGGTAGGCGGATTCCTGCTGCTGCGCGGTAAGCGGGGCGTTCATGAATTATATTGCTTGACCGTCATTCTAATGTGCATTATATTTTCCGGTCAAGGAAAATCGGCGAATGAAGATCAACATCCTGGTCGGCACCATGACCGGCACCGCCCAGCTTTGCGCCCAGGAGATGGAGCTCGCCCTGGACGACGGCGAAACCAGGGTGGAAGCGCTGCTGATGGACAAGCTCGACAGCTCGGTCTTCGGCCGCGAAGGGCTGTTCCTGATCTGCACCTCGACCTACGGGCAGGGCGACGTCCCGGACAACGCCCGCGCGCTCTACGAGGACCTGCAGAAGAAGCGCCCCGATCTGTCCAAGGTCCGCTACGGGGTATTCGGGCTGGGCGACCGCACTTATGCCGAGACCTTCAATTTCGGCGGCAAGAAGTTCGACGAGCTGCTCGCGCAGCTCGGCGCGCAGCGCATCGGCGAGCGCCACCAGCACGACGCCTCGAGCGGCGTCCTTCCCGAGGAGACCGCGCTGGAATGGTGCCGGGACTGGCTCGTAGCAGTTCAACGACAGCCCGCTTGACTCGTCAACACGGTACGGACCTTGCATAGCGAACCGGTATGCGAGCTCTCAAGTGGACGGGCGCCTTCCTTGCCGTTCTCCTGCTCGTCTTCATCCTGTTCATCGCCTTCGGGCTAAATACCCTGCGCGGCCCGGTCAGCCGGGCCGTGAGCCAGGCCACCGGCCGCGAGCTCCTCATCGAAGGCGACTTTCGCACGCTCTGGAGCTGGGGCCATCCGAGATTCCGGGCCGAGAAGGTGTCGTTCGCCAACCCCGACTGGGCAAGCGAGGAGCACATGTTCCGCGCCGATGCCATCGAGCTGACGGTGCGCGTGCTGCCGCTGCTCATCGGCCGCGTAGTCCTGCCCGAAGTGCATCTCGAGCGCCCCGAAGTGTTCCTGGAGCTCACCCCCGAGGGGCAGAGGAACTGGCTGCTCGACCGCGACCAGAAGGACGAAGGCGGCTCGCGCGTGCACATCCTCGCGCTCACCCTCGATGAGGGCTACCTCCAGTACGACCAGCCGGGGGTCGATACCCATATCGCCGCCGACCTGTCCACCGATGCCAACGGCTTGATTTTCACCGCCAAAGGGACGAAGAACGGTCTGCCGCTGGATGCCACCGGGCGCGGCGGCCCGGCCCTGGCACTGCGCGACAACAGGACGGCGTATCCGCTGAAGGCTCAAGTCAAGGTAGGACCCACCGCGGCGAGGCTGGAAGGCAGCATGACCAACATCGTCGAGCTCGCCAGGTTCGACCTGGCGATCGAGCTCACCGGCAAGAGCCTCTCCGACCTCTACGACGTGATCGGCATCGCATTTCCGGAGACCAGGCCTTACCGTACCTCCGGGCGGCTGATCCGCGACGGCAAGGTCACGCGCTACGAGAATTTCACCGGCAAGGTCGGCGCGAGCGACCTGGCGGGCAGCATCCAGGTCGACACCTCGGGCAAGCGCGCGTTCATGAGCGGCGACATGACCTCCAAGCTGCTCAAGCTCGCCGATCTGGGTGCGCTGGTCGGCACCGAGCACGAGACCAAGAGCGGCGTGCTGCCCGACCGGCCTTTCGATCCAGAGCGCTGGGCGAGCGTCGACGCCGACGTCAAGATCCGCGCGACGAAGATCGAGCGCCCGGAGCAGCTGCCGATCGAGAACCTCGCCACCCGCATCCAGATGCGCGACCGGGTGCTGACGCTCGACCCGTTCGAGTTCGGCATCGCCGGCGGCAAGCTCGTCGGCCCGATCAAGCTCGATGGCAGCAAGGACACGATCCGCGCGGACCTGAGAATGCGGGTGCAGAAGCTGCAGCTGGCGAAGCTGTTTCCGACCATCAAGCAGGCGCAGGCCTCGGTCGGCGACCTCGCCGGGGTGGTCGAGCTGCACGGCGTCGGCAACTCGGTGGCGGGCATGCTCGGCTCGTCGAGCGGCAAGATCGGCCTGTTCATCGAGAGCGGCCAGATCAGCCCCATGTTGGCGCAGATGGCGGCGATGGACCTGTGGGGCATGGCCAAGGTCAAGCTGCAAGGCCGCGACAAGCCGGTCGGGATCCGCTGCGCGATCGCCGACTTCGGCGTCAAGGACGGCCTCGCCCAGGTCAATGCCTTCGTCTTCGACACCGAGATCGTCAATCTGGCGGGCGAGGGCAGCGTCAATCTGAAGAACGAGGCGATGGACCTCAAGCTGCATCCGCATCCGAAGGACCGCAGCTTCGCTTCGCTGAAGAGCCCGCTCTACCTGCGCGGCACCTTCAGCGCTCCCCAGGTCGGGCCCGACATGAAGAGGATCACCGCGAAAGGCGTCGGCGCGGTGGTGATGGGCATCCTCAATCCGCTGCTCGCGGTCCTGCCGCTGCTCGAGAAGGGCGAGGGCAAGGACAGCCCCTGCGCGGAGCTCATCGCCGAGGCGAGCGCTTCCGCCAAGAAATCCGCGGCGACCACCGCCGCAGAAAAGAAATCCGCGGCGGCCGGCGCGACGGCGAAGCAGCCGGCGCCGCAGGCCAAGTCGCAGCCTGAGCCGCAGCGCAGGTCGCGGCCTGTGGTGGAGCCCAGCGAGCCAGGGCAAAACTAAAAGCCGCTCGCTACTTCTTCAAGCCGATCAGCTGCATCAGGCGCGAGAGGGAGGCATCTTCCCTCGCAATCAGGTCGTTGAACTCGTCGCCCGGCAGGAACGCCGGCCGCACGCCGAGATTCTCGCTTCCCCGCAGGAATTCCGAAGAATTCGCGGTCGTGCGGATCGCAGCCTCGAGCTGCGCGATCACCGCGCGCGGCGTGCCGCGCGGCACGGCGATGCCGCGCCAGGCTTCGAGCGAGACGTCGATGCCCTGCTCCTTGGCCGTCGGGACGTCGGGAAGCGCCGGATCCCGGTTCGGGATCAGCGCCGCGAGCAGCCGCACCTGGCCCTGCTTGACCGGCGCCGCCAGCGCCGCGGGCAGCTGCACCACCGCGTCGACGTGCCCGCCGAGAAGACTCGGCACTACCTGAGCCGCGCCGAAGGGGACCTCGTTCACTTCGACGCCGGAAGCATGGAACAGCGCGGCGAGCGAGATGTGCGTGTGGCTGCCGATGCCGGAATGGCCGACGCTCACCACCTTCGGCTTCGCCTTCGCTTCCTGGACGAGCTCGGTCAGGGTGCGCCAGCGCGCGTCACCGCGCACCGCAACCACCACCGACTCGACCAGCACCCGCGCCACCGCGTCGAACGCCTGGTAGTCGACGCCGAGCTGGCCGGAGTGGAAGGTGGTCGAGATCGAGTTCGAGTTCCACACCAGCGAATAGCCGTCGGGCTTCTGGCTGGCGACGTACTTGTAGCCGATGGCGCCGCCCGCGCCAGGCCGGTTCACCACCAGCACGCGCTGGTTGAGGTGCCTCGACATGCCCTCGGCCAGCATGCGCGCGGTTACATCGGCTGAAGTCCCCGCCGGGAACAGCACCGTGATTTCGATCGGGCCGCGCTGGGGATACCCCGGTTCCTGCGCATCTATTACAAAGGAATAGACAAGGGCGAGAAAACCGATTGTCCACTTCATTGCAGCATCTCCTTCACGTCGACCCTCCGGCCCTCCTTGGCCGAGCGGATCCCGGCCAGGATCACGGCGAGCGACTCGGTGCCGCGCTCGCCGTCCATCTCGACCTCGCCCTCGCCGCGCACCGCGCGGGCGAATTCCTCGAGCTCCTCGACGATCGGGTCGCTTTTCCGGCAGGAAACCGGCTCCGATCCTGCACTGCCACGCTTGAGGAAACGCAGCCCCTGGTGCAGATCGTAATACGCGCTCGCTTCCTTGCCGTAGATGTTCATCAGGTAATACTCGGAGGCCGAGGCGTAGCTGGCGTTGAGGGTCGATAGCGCGCCGTTCGCGTGCTCGAGCACCAGGCTCGCCACGTCGGGATTGTCGCCCGGCAGCACGAGGCGCACGAAGTTCCCGCTCACCGCCTTGACCGGCCCGAGCAGGTACTCGAGCACATCGGTGTAGTGGATGCCGATCTGCAGCATCACGCCGCCCGGCATGCCCTCGGCCGTATAGCGCCAGGAGTCGAGGTCGATTTTCCCCAGGCGGTCGCGGCTGATGTTCGCCTCGGCGTTGACAAGTTTTCCAAAGTCCTCAATCCGCTCCTTGATCCATCGAAACTGGCTCTCGCGACGCCGCTGATATCCCAGCGCCAGCACGACCTTCGCCTTGCGGCAGGCCTGCGTGAGGGCGCGCGCGTCGGAAATCGTATTGGCGATCGGCTTGTCGAGAAAGACGTGCTTGCCGGCCCTGGCCGCGGCGAGCGTCGTCTCGAGGTGCACCGAGTTCGGCGTGGTGTTGACGATCGCCTCGATTTTCTTGTCTGAGAGAATTTCTTCGTACGAGGACGCCGCCTTGCAGCGGTACTTTTCCGCGAATTTCCTCCGCTTTTCTTCCGAACGAGAAAAGCAACTGATGATGCTGAGCTTCTCCGAACGCTGGATGGCATCGGCGAGCACGTCCGACCACCACCCCATGCCGATGCAGCCGACGTTCATTTCTTGATGGAGTCCGCGGCTTCCTGCGCGACGCGCTCGTCGAGCTCCCAGTTGCCGCCGGCGACGCCGACGCCGCC
>DASQGB010000305.1:0-3529 GCA_035632815.1 Burkholderiales bacterium
CGGCTCTACATCGGGCGCACGTTCTGCGTGGTGGTCCTCGCCGGGCTGGGCAGCATGACCGGCACGCTCGCCGCCGGGCTGATCCTCGGCATCGCCGAGTCCATCGTGCTCATGATGCTCGGGGCCTCGTGGGCGCCCGCCGTGGCCTTCGGCCTTCTCCTGATCGTGCTGGGAATCAGGCCGCAGGGCCTGTTTGGCCGATGAAGTACTGGATTGGCGCGGCCGCGCTCATCGTCACCGCCACGGCCGTGGCGCTGAGCGGCGTCAACGAGTATTTCTTCTTCGCCGGCTTCGTCGTGCTCACCTTCGTGGTGCTGGCGACGGCGTGGAACATCCTGGGCGGCTACGCCGGCTACGTCAACTTCGGCACCCCGGCGTTCTTCGGCATCGGCGCCTATACGGCAGTGGTGCTGTTCAAATCGCTCGGCGCGCCGCTCGCCGTGCAGATCGCGGCCGGGGCCGCCATGGGCGGCCTGCTCGGCTTCGGCGTCGGCATGCTCACGCTGCGCCTGCGCGGCATCTTCTTCGCCATCGCCACCGTGGCGGTGATCTTCATCATGGAGACGCTGATGGTGAACTGGCGCTACGTCGGCGGCGCCACCGGGCTGCAGCTGCTGCGGCCGCCGGTGCTCGAGCCCTTCGACAGCTACACCCGGATGCTGTTCGTGGTCATGGCAATCATGGCGGTGGTCGCGGTGTCGATCGCGCGCTATATCCAGGTGTCCTGGATCGGGCGCGGGCTGCGGGCCATCCGCGACAGCGAGGAGGCGGCCGAGTGCTCGGGCGTGCCGACCCTGCGCCTGAAGCTCTTCGCATGCGTCGTATCCGGGTCGCTGATGGGCGCCGCCGGCGCGCCGATGCCGATGTACCTCAGCTTCATCGAGCCGGCGTCCACCTTCAACCTGAGCTACACCATCGGCGCCCTCGGCGGCGCGATCATCGGCGGCATGTCGCACTGGCTGGGGCCGATCATCGGCGCCATCCTGCTCGGCTCGCTGCAGCAGATCGTCACCGTCACCATCTCGGGGGAGGTCAACGTTCTCGTCGTCGGCGTGCTGCTGGTGCTGTTCGTGGTCGCCGCCCCCGAGGGCATCCTCGGCCTTTTCAAAAGAATGAAAATCACCAGAGGCCGATAACGTGCTGCTGCAAGTCAAGGACCTGTCCAAGCACTTCGGCGGCTTCGCCGCGCTCTCCGGGGTGAGCCTGGCGATCGCGCCGGGCGAGCGCTTCGGCCTGATCGGCCCGAACGGCTCGGGCAAGACCACCCTCATCAATTGCATCGCGGGCTCGCTGCGCAACGACGCCGGCACGATTCGCTTCGAAGGCAAGGAGATCTCGGGGCTGCCGGCCTATCAGCGCGTTCGGCGGGGCATCGCGCGCAGCTTCCAGATCCCGCGGCCCTTTACCAGCATGTCGGTGCTGGAGAACCTGCTGGTGCCCTACGAGTACGTGGTCCACCTCAAGGAGGCGGACGCCGAGGAGGAGGCGATGAGGATCCTGCGCCAGATCGGCCTCGCCGATAAGGCGCACGCGCAATCGAACCAGCTCTCGCAGGTGGAGCTGAGGAAGCTCGAGCTGGCGCGCGCCATGGCGGCGCGTCCCAAGCTGCTGATCTCCGACGAGGCGATGGCCGGGCTTTCGGGCAGCGAAGTCGATGAGGTCTTGAAAATCCTCTTCGAGCTGAATGCCACGGGAATCACCATCATCATGATCGAGCACATCATGCAGGCGGTGATGCGCTTCTCGCAGCGCGTGGTCTGCCTCGACGCCGGCCGGATCATCTGCGAGGGCGCGCCCGCCGAGATCGTCAAGAACGCCGAAGTGCAGAAGGCCTACCTTGGCGCTTGAGCTGCGCATTTCCGATGTAGAGGCCGGGTACGGCGCAGTACGCGCCCTGCATGGGATTTCCTTGAATATCTCTGAAAAAGAGACCGTCGCGCTCCTTGGGACCAATGGCAACGGCAAGAGCACGCTGATGAAGTGCGTCATGGGCATGGTTCGCCCCACACGGGGTTCGTTGATCTTGACCTTGGATGGTAATAAACATGATTTGACGAAGCTCTCGACCGAAGACATCGTCAACCTCGGCGTGGCGATGGTGCCCGAGGGCCGGCGTCTCTTTCCCAAGCTGACCGTCGAGGAGAATCTCCTGCTCGGTGCATTTAGAAAATCCGCGCGTGGTTTGATCGGAAAGAACGAAGCCTTTTGCTACGAAACGTTTCCGGTGCTGGCGCAGCGCAAGCGCCAGCTCGCCGGCTCGCTGTCGGGCGGCCAGCAGCAGATGCTCGCCATCGCGCGCGCCCTGATGTCGGCGCCCAAGCTCCTGCTGGTCGACGAGCCCTCCGTCGGGCTCGCGCCGATCCTGGTGTCGCACACCATCACCAAGATCAAGGAGCTGAAGGAGCGCTACGGCCTGACGGTGCTGATGGCGGAGCAGAATTTCCATCAGGCGATCCGCATCGCCGACCGCGGCTACATCATCGTGCACGGCGAGATCGTGTTCGAGGGCGGTGTGCGCGAGCTGGGGGAGAATCCGCTGGTGAAGAGCTACTACCTGGGGACATGACATGAAAAAATGGCTTTTGCTTTTATTGGTGATTCCTTCCTTTGTAACCGCGCAAGACTATCCCTCCCGCCCTGTCCGGATGCTGGTCGGCTTCCCGCCGGGCGGCGCGATGGACGCGGTCGCGCGGGTGCTCTCGCCGCAGCTCTCTAACTTGCTGGGCCAGCAGTTCGTGGTCGAGAACCGCGCCGGCGCGGCGGGCGCCATCGCCGCCGACGCGCTGGTTAAGGCGCTCGCCGACGGCTATACGCTGCTGCTCGCCGAAAGCGGCACGCTGATCGTGCCGAGCATGAACCCGAATGCGGCGTACGATCCGGTGCGCCAGTTCGCGCCGGTCGCCGGTGCCTGCGCGCTGCCGCTCGCCTTCGTCGTCACGCCCGGGTTCCCGGCGCGTAACGTGCCCGAGCTGATCGCCGCCCTCAAGGCCGATCCCGGCAAGCACAGCTACGCTTCGCCCGGCATCGGCACCCTGCAGCATCTCGCCTTCGAGCTCTTCAGGCGCCAGGCCGGCGTGGACGCGGTGCACGTGCCCTACAAGGGCGCCTCGGCGATGATGCCGGACCTGATGAGCGGGCAGGTGGCGATCGCCGTGATCAGCGCCACGGTGGCGATCCCGCAGAGCAAGTCCGGCAAGATCCGCACTCTCGCGGTGACCACCCCGCAGCGCCTGCCCACCGCCATGGACGTGCCGGCGCTCGCCGAGACGCTGCCCGGCTTCAATGCCGCGCCGAACGTATTCGTGGTCGCGCCGGTGGGAACGCCGCCCGCCATAGTTCAGCGCCTCGCTGCCGCGGTGCGCAAGGCGGTATCTTCAAAAGACGTGGAAGAACACTTCGCCCGCCTGGGCGCGACGCCGCTGCCGCTGGGCAGCGAAGAGCTCGGTGCGCAGATCGTCCGCGAGGTCAAGCAGTGGGCGGCGGTGGTGAAGGACGCCGGCATCAAGATCGAGTGATCCGAGAGCTTCCC
>DASQGB010000306.1:0-3712 GCA_035632815.1 Burkholderiales bacterium
CAAGTATGTCGGCGGCCATTCCGATTTGATCGCCGGCGGGGCGAGCGGGGACAAAGTGATCCTGGCGCCGGTGCGCCGCATGCGCTTCACACTGGGCACGATGTGCGATCCGCACACCGCGTGGCTGCTGATGCGCTCGCTGCAAACGCTGAAGTTGCGGATGGAGGCGGGCGCCGCGGGCGCGCGCCGTGCGTGTCCTTCCGGCAAGCCTGCATGACTTGACCTGCTCGCAGTTGGTACTGTCCGTCTGTTGCCGGCGAAGGCACGGAGGACAGACAGATGACTGCGAGAACGACGACAGCATCTCCCGTTACAAGAACGACGGCCGCATCTTCCGCGGGAATGGCGCAGGCGCGGAGGCGCTTTGCGCGTTGGCGCGAGACCCGCGCGGCGGGAGCGCCGATACCGGATAGCCTGTGGGCTGTTGCCGTGCAGCTGACAAGGCAGCATGGCGTGCATCGGACGGCGCGCGCGCTGGGCCTCGAGTACAACAAACTCAAGCGGCTCGCGCAATCGACGACGCGCTCTGAGAAGGCGCCGGAGTCGCCGGCGTTCGTGGAGCTTTTGGCGCCGCAGCCGGCGGGCGTATCGGAATGCCGGATCGAGTTGGAGGGGCCACGCGGCGGAAGGATGAAGATCGAGCTGCCGGCGACGGCGAGCGCGGCGCTCCTCATCGATCTGTGCCGGGTGGTCTTAGGCGGCGCCGCATGATCCCGGTGACGCCGCAGACGCGTATTCTGATGGCGGTCGAGCCGGTCGATTTCCGCCGTGGCATCGACGGCTTGGCGAGACTCTGCAAGCAGGAGCTCCAGGCCGATCCGTTCTCCGGTTGGCTGTTTGTCTTCGTCAACCGCCGCCGCACCGCGATCAAAGCGCTCACGTATGACGGCCAAGGGTTCTGGATGTGTCAGAAACGCCTCTCCAGCGGACGCTTCCGCTACTGGCCGACGCGCGCCGCGGAACAGACGCGAGCGCTGGCGGCGCATGAGCTGCAGGTGCTCCTGATGGGCGGCGACCCGGCGCAAGTCAAAGCGGCGCCGGCGTGGCGTCGGCTCAGCATGGCGCAGTAAAGACCAAGAACACCATCGTTGCGTGGCTCTTGCGTTCCACCGCCGGCGCTGCTACGCTGCCGGCCATGGAAACGCAGCTCAACTACCGGCGCCGGGTCATCACCGACCGCGACCTAACCTTCATCCGCGCACTCATCGCGGGCAATCCGCGGGCGAGCCGGCGCGAGCTGTCGAAGAAGCTGTGCGCAGCGTGGAACTGGGTGCAAACCAACGGCGCGCCGCGCGACATGGTGTGCCGCGGGCTGATGTTGAAGCTGCATCGCGACGGCTTGATCGAACTGCCGTCGGTGCGCTATTGCCCGCCCAATCCGCTCGCCGAACGCCGCCCACCGGCGGTGGTTAGCGTCGATACGCGGCCGCTCCAGGCTAACCTCGCCGAACTCCGGCCGATCGCGGTGAGTCAGGTGCGGCGCACCGCGGACGAAGCGCTGTTCAACAGCCTGATCGCGCAGCACCACTACCTCGGCTACACGCAGCCGGTCGGTGAGCAGCTCAAGTACCTGGTCGTGGCGCAGGGCCGGCCGATCGCCTGTCTCGCGTGGTCCTCGGCGCCGCGCCACCTGGGGTGCCGCGACCGCTTCATCGGCTGGTCGGTCGCGGCGCGGCGCAAGAACATCCGCTTCATCGCCTACAACCCGCGCTTTCTCATTGTCCCGTGGGTCAAGGTGCCGCATCTGGCCTCGCACCTCCTCGGCCGCATCGCGCGCGGGCTATCGGACGACTGGCAGCGTCTCTACGGCCACCCGATTGTCTTTCTCGAAACCTTCGTCGATCCCGAGCGTTTCCGCGGCGCCTGCTATCTCGCCGCCAACTGGATCCGCTTGGGGCGGACCACCGGGCGCGGCAAGGACGCGCCGACCTGGACACCCAACCGCTCGGTCAAGGACGTGCTGGGCTATCCGCTCAGCAAGGACTTTCGCCAGCGGCTCTCGGAGATTCAATGAAGCCGGCGATCGAGCCCGTGGACCGGCAGGAACTCGAGGCGATTCTCGAGCACGCGCGAGGCGCGCTCTCGGACGCGGAATACAGGCGGCTCAAGGCGGTCTTCGATACCCTGGTGTATCTCCTGCAGTTGGTCGAGAACAAGACGACGACGATCCATCGCCTGCGCCAGATCCTGTTCGGCGCCAGCACGGAGAAGACGCTGGAGGTGCTGAAGGCAGTGGTCGCGGCGGTGCAACCCGATGTCCCGCCGTCGCCCGCAGCGGACGCCACGCCGCCGCACCCGGGACACGGCCGCAACAGCGCTTTAGCCTACGCGGGGGCAACCCGGATCCCGGTCGAGCATCCTTCGTTCGAGTCTGGCGCGTTGTGCCCGGAATGCCGCCGGGGAAAGCTCTACGCTGCCGCCAAGCCGGGCGTGCTAGTGCGGGTCCAGGGCCAGGCGCCCTTGGCCGCGACCGTCTACGAGCTCGCCAAGCTGCGCTGCAATCTCTGTCTGGAGGTGTTCACGGCGCCGGCGCCCGAGGGCGTCGGGACGGAGAAGTACGACTCCGGTTGCGCGAGCATGATCGCGCTCTTGAAGTATGGCAGCGGGGTGCCGTTCTACCGGCTGGCGGGGCGGCAGGAAAGCCTCGGCATCCCGCTGCCGGCATCTACTCAATGGGAGATCGCCGCGAAGACCGCCGCGCGGGTCAAGCCGGCGTTCAAGGAGCTGATCCGCCAGGCGGCGCAAGGCGAGGTGGTCTACAACGACGACACGACGATGACCATCCTCGCTCACCTGAAAGAAGGCGCCGCGAGCGAGGCGTTTGCCGAGCCCGGCGAGGCGGAACGCTCGGAACGCACCGGAGTATTTACCTCGGGCATCGTATCGACGCGCGAGGGGAAGAGCGTCGCGCTGTTCTTCACCGGCCGTAGCCACGCCGGAGAGAACCTGGCTAAGGTGCTCGCGCACCGGGCCGCGGACTTGAGTCCGCCGATTCAGATGTGCGATGCGCTGTCGCGCAATCTCGTCGGGCCGCTCAAAACCATCGTCGCGAATTGCATCGCGCACGCCAGACGAAAGTATGTCGAGGTGGCGCCCCACTTCCCCGAGGAATGCCGCTTCGTACTGGAAACGCTGGCCGAGGTGTATAGGAACGACGCCCGCTGCCGCGAGGACCGCAGCTCGCCGGAAGAGCGGTTGCGCTTCCATCAAATCCACAGCGAGCCGCTGATGAAGGCGCTGCAGGACTGGTTAACCGAGCAGTTCACACTGCATCTGGTGGAGCCTAATTCCGGCCTCGGTCAAGCCATCACCTACATGAAGAAGCATTGGCCGGAGCTGACGCTGTTCCTGCGTAATGCCGGCGCGCCGCTCGACAACAATATCTGCGAACAGGCCTTGAAAAAGGCCATTCTTCATCGCAAGAACGCGCTCTTCTACAAGACCGCCAAGGGCGCCCAGGTCGGCGACACGTTCATGAGCCTAATCCACACCTGCGGGCTGGTCGGTGCCAACCCATTCGACTATTTGACAGCGCTGCAGAAAAACGCCGCAGCGCTGTCCCAGCGCCCCGAGCAGTGGATGCCCTGGAATTACCGCGAGACGCTGGCGCCACTTGACACCTCGTAGCCCCATCCGTCGCTAGCGTTCCAGCAACTCCTGGGTCCGCAACCGGCGATCACATCGCCCGCTACCCGTTGCCTCCCTGTCCTCT
>DASQGB010000307.1:0-2211 GCA_035632815.1 Burkholderiales bacterium
CTGGCGAGCGGGCGCAAGCTCCGGGTCAAGCTGGGCCTGGACCCGACCGCCCCCGATTTGCACCTGGGCCACACGGTGGTCATCAACAAGCTGCGCCACTTCCAGGAGCTGGGCCACCAGGTCCAGTTCCTGATCGGCGACCCCACCGGCAAGAACCAGACTCGGCCGCCATTGTCGCGCGAGCAGATCCTGGCGAACGCGCAGACCTATCGCGACCAGGCCTTCAAGATCCTCGATCCGGAGAAGACCCAGATCCTGTTCAACTCCGAGTGGTCCGACAAGCTGGGGGCCGAAGGCATGATCCGGCTCGCCGCGCGCTATACGGTCGCGCGCCTGCTGGAACGGGATGATTTCAGCAAGAGGTTCAAAGGTAACCAGCCGATCGCGGTGCACGAGCTGCTTTACCCCCTGATGCAAGGCTACGACTCGGTGGCGATGAAGGCCGATGTCGAGCTCGGCGGCACCGACCAGAAGTTCAACCTTCTGGTGGGACGCGAGCTGCAGAAGGATTTCGGCCAGGAGCCGCAGTGCATTCTCACCATGCCGCTGCTGGAGGGGCTCGACGGCAAAGAGAAGATGTCCAAGTCGCTTGGCAACTATGTCGGCATCGCCGAGCCCCCCGCGGAGATCTTCGGCAAGCTGATGTCGGTCTCCGACGAGCTCATGTGGCGCTATATCGAGCTGCTCTCTTTTGAGCCTCAACAGAAAATACAAGACTGGAAAAACAAAGTAGCCGCAGGAGGCAACCCCCGCGACATCAAGGCGGCATTCGCCCGGGAGATCGTGGCGCGTTTCCACGACGCCGCGGCGGCAGACGCCGCGTCAGCAGCATTCGAGCAGCGCTTTCGCCATGGCGCGCTGCCCGAGGACATGCCCGAGGTTAGCCTGGAGGCACCCGCCGGCGGCCTTCCGGTCACGCAGCTGCTGAAGCGCGCCAACCTCGCGGCGAGCACCTCCGAGGCCGAGCGCGCGATCGAGCAGGGCGGCGTGCGCATCGATGGCGAGCGCGTATCCGACCGGTCCATGAGGATTCCTTCGGGGAGGACCATCGTCGTGCAGGTCGGCAAGCGCAAGTTCGCCCGCGTGCGCATTGCCTGATGTACGAGGTGTACGCGATCAAGTACGCGCACCACGCGCGCCGCGCGAGCGAGAATTTCATCGGCGGCGATCCGCACGACGGGCCGATGCCGCTCGACTATTTCGTCTGGCTGCTGCGCGGCGGCGGCCGCGAGGTGGTCGTCGATTGCGGATTCTCCGCGGCGATGGCGGCCAAGCGCGGCCGCGACCACCTGCGCTGCCCGGCCGAGGGCCTGCGCTTGCTTGGGGTCGATTCGAGGAAGGTGCGAGACCTGGTAATCACCCATCTGCACTACGATCATGTCGGCAATTTCGAGCTCTTCCCGCAGGCGACGCTGCATGTGCAGGACCTCGAGATGCGGTTCACCACCGGACGGCACATGTGCGAGGAGCGTCAGCGCGGGGCCTACGAAGCAGAAGACGTCGTCGGCGTGGTGCGGCGCCTCTTCGAGGGACGCGTGCACTGCCACGACGGCGACAGCGAGCTCTTCCCCGGCGTTTCGCTGCACCTCATCGGCGGCCATACGATGGGCCTGCAGGTGGTGCGCGTCGCGACGCGCCGCGGGGCGCTGGTGCTCGCCTCGGACGCGAGCCATTTCTACGCCAACATGGAGCAATCGCGGCCCTTTCCCATCGTCTGGTCGGTCGCCGACATGGTCGCGGGCTACGGCCGCCTGCGCGAGCTGGCCGAATCGCCGGCCCACATCATTCCCGGGCACGACCCGCTGGTGATGCAGCGCTATGCGGCGCCGTCGAAGGAGCTGGAGGGAATCGTCGTCAGGCTGGACTGAATTATTTACTTACTCTTACTGAAGCATCCTTGCGCTTCCAAACCTCGGGCAGCAGCTCGCAGCCCAGACCAGGGCCTGAAGGTTTTCCAAGAAAACCGCGCACCGGTTGCGGTACGTGCGTGACCAGCTCGTTGTACCAGCCGGTGTAGAACGCGCGCACCGACTCCTGCACCAGCGTGTTCGGCGCGTGGATCGAGAAATGCACCGACGCGGCGTAAACCACCGGGCCCGTGCAGTCGTGCGGCGCCACCGGCAGCTGCCACGCGTCGGCGAGCGCCGCGATGCGCCGCGCCTCGCTGATACCGCCGCACCAGGCTAGGTCGAACATCACGATGCCGGCGAC
>DASQGB010000308.1:0-1787 GCA_035632815.1 Burkholderiales bacterium
GTAGTTGTCCACGCCCATCGGGCTTTCGAGGATCGAGTAGCTGCACTGGTAGTCGTAGTCCGAGAGCGTAAGGAGCTGCTCGCGGATCACGCCGCCGTCCTTGAGGCGGAAGTTGCGCACGCAGCCGATCTTGTCGGCGGGCTGCCCGTCCTCGATGCGCGACTCGGCGACGAACGGCGTCCATCTCGGCAGGCCGTTGAAGTCGCGCACCTGCGCCCACACGGCCTCCGCCGGCGCCTCGATCACGCTCGAGGTGTACACCTTGATCATTCGGGCTTCTTGCCCTCGAGCAGCGCGTTCGCCGCGTGGCCGATGTCGCCGCCTTGCACGCCGATCTCGCGCAGCAGCTGATCGACCAGCGGCGCCTGGGCGCGGAAGCGCAAGGCGGAATTCACCACGCTGTCGGCGATGTTGGCGCCGCTGCCGTTGCCCGGCGCCGCCTGGCCGCCGCCCAGCCCGTCGACATGGAGTATCCGGATGCCCTCGATGCGCTCCATCGGCTTCACCGACTCGCGGATGATGCCTTCCATCTTGTCGATGAGGTGCCGGCGCATCGCCGACTGGCGCGCTTCCGGGGTGAGCAGGTTGGCCGCCTTGTTCATGAGCGTCAGCCCCTCGGCTTCCACCTCGTGGCGGATCCTGGCGGCGAGCGCGCGGATGCGCGAAGCATCGGCCTCCGCTTCTGCTTGCGAAACATCGATCAATTTCTTCCTCTGGGCCATCTCGACGTCCCGCGCCGTGAACACCTTCTCCTCCTCGGATACCGCCTTGGCGCGCGCCTGGTCGGCGGCGGCCTGCGCTTCGGACTGCAGCTTCGATTGCTCGGCGACCGCGATCGCGCGCTGCTGCTCGGCGAGCTCGACGGCCTGGCGCCGGCCGATCTCCAGCTCCTCGATGCCGCGCTCGCGCGCGATGCGCTCTCCCTCCACCGCGCGCTCGGAGACGATGCGCGCCCGCTCCACCACCTCGCGCGCGGTGATCTGCGCGCGCTCGGCTTCCTGCTCGCTCGACGCCTTCTCGCGCGCCACGTCCGCGCGCTGCGCCGCGCGCTTCACCTCGAGCTCGCGCTCCTGCGACAGGCGCGCGTACTCGAGCTCCCGGTCGATGTCGAGCGCCTGGCGCTCGGTGTCGAGGTTCTTGTTGCGGATCTGGATCATCGTGTCCTGCTCGATGTCGTTTCTCTTCTTCTTGCGCGACTCGATGGTCTCGGTGAGGCGCGTCAGGCCCTCGGCGTCGAAGGCGTTGGACGGGTTGAAGAACTCCATCGCCGTCTGGTCGAGCTGGGTGAGCGACACGGTCTCGAGCTCGAGGCCGTTCTGCAGGAGGTCCGCCGCGACCACGCTGCGCACGCGCTTCACGTACTCGCCGCGCTTCTCGTGCAGCTCTTCCATGGTCATCTCGGCCGCCACGGTGCGCAGCGCGTCCACGAATTTACCCTCCACAAGCTCTTTGAGCATGTCGGGCTGCATGGTGCGCTGGCCGAGCGTCTGCGCGGCGGCGGCAATCGCTTCGCCGGCGGCCTGCACGCGCACGTAGAACTCGCTCGTCACGTCGACCCGCATGCGGTCCTTGGTGATGATCGCGCGCTCGCGCCCCCTCGAGACCTCGAGGCGCAGCGTGTTCATGTTGACCGGGATCACCTCGTGCACGATCGGCAGCACCAAGGCGCCGCCGTTCATGACCACCTTCTGGCCCCCCAGGCCGGTGCGCACGAACGCGCGCTCCTTCGAGGAGCGCAGGTACAGCCAGTTGAGCAGCCAGACCACGATCGCGACGACGATCGCGAC
>DASQGB010000309.1:0-4071 GCA_035632815.1 Burkholderiales bacterium
CGCGAGGCCCCAGGCGCGGTTGATCCGGCTGCCGAACGGCGCGTGCAGCACGAGCTGCATCCCGCCCGACTCGTCGAAGAAGCGCTCGAGCACCACCGTGTCCATCGTCGGCAGGACTCCGAGCGAGCGCTTGGCTTCGCCGAGGTAGGCGGCAATCTGCTCCGCTGCCGGACGCGAAAGACCGTAATCGACTTCCAGCCAGCGGCTGGCTGATTCAAGTTCGTTCTCTTTCCTTGGTTGATCAGGCCCGGGAAGACGCAGATCCGCCTCCGCGCGAAGGCGCGACACCGCCGCGCTCATCTCGTCGCTGCGCGCCGGCGCCTCGCCCAGCCAGAACGGCATCGAGGGCGGCTGGCCCGCGGCGTCCGCCACGCGCACCACGCCGTTGCCGATGCGCAGGATGCGCCAGGAGGTATTGCCGAGCTGGAAGACATCGCCGGGGAGCGACTCTATGGCGAAGTCCTCGTTCAGCGTGCCGATGGTGTGGCCGTCGGGCTCGAGCACGACGCGGTAGTCGAACACCTCCGGGATCGCGCCGCCGTTCATGATCGCGGCCATGCGCGAGCCCTTGCGGGAACGCAGCCGCCGCTCCAGCGAGTCGTAATGCAGCAGCGCGCCGCGCCGGCCGAATCGCGTGGTGTAGCCGCGGGCGAGCATTTCTACTATCTCGCGGAACCGGGCTTTTTCGAGGCTCCTGTAGGGATACGCTTTCCTCACCAAATCAAACAATCCATCTTCATTCCACTCTTCCCCTGCCGCGGTCTCGGCGGTGATCTGCTGGGCGAGGACGTCGAGCGGCTGATCCGGAACCGAAACGCGGTCGAGCTCGCCATCGCGCACCGCGCGCAGCATGGCGGCGCATTCGACGAGGTCGTCGCGGGTAAGCGGAAAGACGCGGCCCTTGGGAATGCCGCGCACGGTGTGGCCGGAGCGCCCGACGCGCTGCAGGAGCGTGGCGATGCGGTGCGGCGAGGAGATCTGGCACACCAGGTCGACGTGGCCGATGTCGATCCCCAGCTCGAGCGAGGCGGTGGCCACCAGCACCTTGAGCTTGCCCTCGCGCAGCCGCGCCTCGGCGTCAAGGCGCACTTCCTTCGCCAGGCTGCCGTGGTGCGCGGCAACGACCTGCGTGCCCAGGCGCTCGGAAAGCTGGTGCGCCATGCGCTCGGCGAGGCGCCGCGTGTTGACCGTGATCAGGGTGGTGCGGTGCGCCTCGATCAGCGCGACCAGGCGCTGGTAGATCTCCTGCCACACCTCGGTCGACATCACCGCTTCCAGCGGTGAGCCCGGGACCTCGATGGCCAGGTCGATCTTGCGCCGGTGTCCTTTGTCAACAATGGAACAGGGTTCTCCAGTCAGAAATCTTGCCACTTCCTCGATCGGCTTCTGCGTGGCGGACAGGCCGATGCGCTGCAGCTTGCGGCCGCAGACGTGATCGAGCCTCTCGAGCGAAAGCGCGAGGTGCGCGCCGCGCCGCGACTGCAGCACGGCGTGGATCTCGTCGACGATCACCACCCGCGCGGTCTTCAGCATGGCGCGCGAGCGCTCGGCGGTGAGCAGCAGGTAGAGCGACTCGGGCGTGGTCACCAGGATGTGCGGCGGCGTGCGCAGCATCGACGCCCGCTCGGCCTGGGGCGTATCGCCGCTGCGCACCGCCGCGGTGATTTTTACGCCCGGAAAGCCCATGCTCTCCGCGAGCGCGCGGATTTCCCGCCGCGGCTCGGCCAGGTTCTTGTGGATGTCGGCCGAAAGCGCCTTCAGCGGCGACACGTAGATAACGCGCACCTCGTTTGGAAGCTCGTTTTCCGAACCTTCCTTGAAAAGTCCGTCGATGGCGGTCAGAAAGGCGGCGAGCGTCTTCCCCGAGCCGGTGGGCGCGGCGATGAGCGTGTGGTCGCCGCGCCGGATCGCGCGCCAGCCTTCGAGCTGCGCTTCGGTCGGTTCGGGGAAACGGCCCTGCCACCAGCGGCGCAGGACGGGATGAAAATCTTGGGCTAGCAAGGTGCGTATTTTGACATTAGATTGCGCAATTCATTCATGCTCACTCCGGCCGAACGCAAGCAGTTGAGGGCGCGCGCGCACCAGCTCGAGCCGGTGGTGATCATCGGCGCCAAAGGCCTTACGGAGGATGTGGTCGCCGAGATCGAGCGCGCCCTGAAAGCGCACCAGCTGATCAAAGTGCGGGCGCCGGTGCTCGAACGCAAAGAAAGAGACTCCGTCTTGAGTAATATCTGCGAGCGCACCGGCGCCGAGGCCGTGCAGCAGGTGGGCAAGGTTTTCGTAATCTTCAGGAAGAGCGACCCATGAGAGGAATGCTGAAGCTCGAGCAACTGCGGGAGCTGGTCGCCCAGGGGGCCATCGAAACGGTGGTGGGGGGGTTCACCGACCACTACGGCCGGATGCTGGGCAAGCGCTTCGACGCCGAGATGTTCGTCGAGGAGATTGTCAAGCACGGCGGCCATGCCTGCGACTACCTGCTGACGGTCGACATGGAGATGGAGCCAGTGCCCGGCTATCGCTTCGCCAACTGGGAGCTCGGTTTCGGCGACTTTCACATGGTCCCCGACCTCGGCACCTTGCGCGTGGCGAGCTGGCTCGAAAAAACTGCGCTGGTGCTTTGCGATGTGAAAAGCGAAAAGACGCACGACTACGTCGGCGTCGCGCCGCGCTCGATCCTGCGGCGGCAGGTGGCCGCGGCCAAGACTCAGGGCTACAGCGGCTTCGCCGCCACCGAGCTCGAGCACTATCTCTTCCGCACGAGCTTCCGCGACGCGGCGCGCCAGGGCTATCGCGGCCTCGAGCCGGCCGGCTGGTATCTGGAGGACTATCACATCCTGCAGGGCACGCGCACCGAAGGCTTCCACGCCGCCGCGCGCCGCCACCTGAAACTCTCGGGAGTTCCGGTCGAGACCTCGAAAGGCGAATGGGGCCGCGGCCAGCACGAGCTCAACATCCGCTACGCCGAAGCACTCGACATGGCCGACCGCCACGTGGTGTTCAAGCAGTGCCTGAAGGAGGTAGCCGAGGCCGCCGGCATGAGCGTCACCTTCATGGCCAAGTTCGCGGCCGACGGCGCCGGCTCGAGCTGCCACATCCATTTCAGCCTGTGGCGCGATGGGAAGAACGTCTTTGAGAAAAAAGGCGATCTTTTCCGCTGGTTCCTCGGCGGCTGGATCGCGCACGTGCCCGACGTGATGGTGTTCTACGGTCCCACCATCAATTCGTACAAGCGCTACGTCGACGCTTCCTGGGCGCCGACGCGCCTCGCGTGGAGCAACGACAACCGCACTGCCGGCTTTCGCGTGGTCGGCGAGGGCCCGAGCCTGCGCATCGAATGCCGCATCCCCGGCGCCGACTGCAACCCCTATCTGGCACTCGCTGCCTCTTTCGCTTCGGGACTCGATGGAATTGCAAGGAAAATCGAACCTCCCGAGTGCTTCGTCGGCGACGTGTACGCGGCACGCAACCTGCCGCGCGTGCCGTACACGCTGGCCCAGGCAGGGGATCTTTTTGCAAACAGCGAATTCGCCAAGCGCGCATTCGGCGAGGAAGTCGTCGAGCACTATGCGCACTTCTATCGCACCGAAGCCGCCGCCTACGACAAGGCGGTCACCGACTGGGAACACAAGCGATACTTCGAGAGAATATGAGACTCAAAGACAAGGTTGCGCTGATCACGGGGGCCGGCAGCGGCATCGGCAGGCAGTCCGCGCTGCTGTTTTCGAAGGAAGGCGCGGCGGTCGTGGCAGTCGATGTAAACGAGCAGGCGGCGCGGGAAACCGCGTCAATGGTGAAGAATGCCATTTACGTTCGCGCCGACGTATCGAAAGCGCGCGACTGCGAGCAGATGGTCGCGGCCGCCGAGAAGGAGTTCGGCAAGCTCAACGTGCTGTTCAACAATGCCGGCATCATGCACGCGAAGGACGACGACGCGGTCTCCACCGGCGAGGACGTCTGGGACCTGACGCTGGACATCAACGCCAAGGGCGTGTTCCTGGGCTGCAAGTACGGCATCCCGGCCCTGCGCCGCGCGGGCGGCGGGTCGGTGATCAACACCGCATCGTTCGTCGC
>DASQGB010000310.1:0-6363 GCA_035632815.1 Burkholderiales bacterium
TTCGACCCCTCGGCCGACTGCAGGGTTTCCAACGGATCATAGTCCTCGTCATCGCCCCGGCCCGGCGACAGCGAGGACAGCAGCGTGGTCCACAGCGAGCGCACCTTCTGGCGCCGGAAATAGTCGCGGATCGCGTTCTGCACGATGCGGTGAAAGAGCAGCGGCAGCTCGGTGCTCGGTCGGTGTCCGTACTTCTCCGCAAGCCGCAGCATCGCGTCCTGCACGATGTCGAGCGCCGCGTCCCGGTCGCGCACGGCGAAGACGGCTTGCTTGAACGCCCGCCGCTCGATGCTCTCGAGGAACGCCGCAAGCTCGTTGCGGGAAGCCAGTGGACCCTCTGCCGGGGCGTGTTGTTTGGCCGCAGATGGTACCAAACCCCCTGGCGCGCGAGCCCCGCCGCGGCTTGACCGCACCGCACCAACCCTTTACTGTTCAAGGCTTTTCCGCCGCTTTGGCAGAGTAAATGGATCGAGTCAAGACTAGCACCCTCACCGGGGCCGAGATCGTGGTGCGCTGCCTCCAGGAAGAGGGCGTGGAATACGTTTTCGGCTATCCGGGCGGCGCGGTGCTGTTCATCTACGACGAGCTGTTCAAGCAGGACAAGGTGAAGCACGTGCTGGTGCGCCACGAGCAGGGCGCGGTCCATGCCGCCGACGGCTACTCGCGCTCGTCGCGCAAAGTCGGGGTGGCGCTAGTCACCTCGGGGCCCGGCGTGACCAACGCGGTCACGGGCATCGCCACCGCGTACATGGACTCGATCCCGGTGGTCGTGCTCACCGGCCAGGTGCCGACGCACGCCATCGGCCTGGACGCGTTCCAGGAGTGCGACACCGTCGGCATCACGCGGCCGATCGTGAAGCACAACATGCTGGTCAAGGACGTCAAGGACCTCGCCTCGTCGATCAAGAAAGCCTTCCACATCGCAAGCACGGGACGGCCCGGTCCGGTCGTCGTGGATATCCCCAAGGACGTGACCGCAGCGGCGTGCGAGTTCGTCTATCCCGAGTCGGTGTCGATGCGCTCGTACAATCCGGTGCGCAAAGGGCACGCCGGGCAGATCAAGAAAGCGGTGCAGCTCCTGCTTGAGTCCGAGCGGCCGCTGCTCTACACCGGAGGCGGCGTCATCCTGTCGGACGCCTCCGCGCAATTGCGCGAGCTGGTGAAGCTTCTCGGCGTGCCGTGCACCAACACACTGATGGGCCTGGGCGCCTACCCCGCGACCGACCCGCAATTCCTCGGCATGCTCGGCATGCACGGTACCTACGAAGCGAACATGTCGATGCAGCACTGTGACGTGCTGCTCGCGATCGGCGCGCGCTTCGACGACCGCGTCATCGGCAACCCGGCTCATTTCGCGCAGAACCCGCGCAAGATCATCCACATCGACATCGATCCGTCGTCCATCTCCAAGCGCGTCAAGGTCGACGTGCCGATCGTCGGCAACATTCCGGACGTGCTGGAAGACCTTTTGAAGCTGTTGAAAAATACAGAGACAAAAAACCTGAAGCCCTGGTGGAAGCAGATCGGCGAATGGCGCGCCAAGGACTGCCTCAGGTACGACCGCAAGTCGAAGATCATCAAGCCGCAGTTCGTGCTCGAGAAGCTGTACGAAGTCACGAAGGGGGAAGCCTTCGTCACCTCCGACGTGGGCCAGCACCAGATGTGGGCGGCGCAGTTCTACAAGTTCGACCGGCCGCGGCGCTGGATCAACTCGGGCGGCCTTGGCACGATGGGCTTCGGCCTGCCGGCGGCGATGGGCGTGCAGATGGCGAATCCCGGCGCGACCGTGGCCTGCGTCACCGGCGAATCGTCGATCCAGATGTGCCTGCAGGAGCTCTCCACCTGCAAGCAGTACCGGCTGCCGATCAAGATCATCAACCTGAACAACAAGTACATGGGCATGGTGCGCCAGTGGCAGCAGTTCTTCCACGGCAACCGCTATTCCGAGTCCTACATGGATGCGCTGCCAGACTTCGTCAAGCTCGCCGAAGGCTACGGCCACCGCGGCGTGCTGATCGAGCAGCCGGCCGATGTCGAGCCGGCCCTGCGCGAGGCGTTCGCGGCGAAGAACGATCTGGTATTCCTCGACTTCATCACCGACCAGACCGAAAACGTCTACCCGATGATCCCCGGCGGCAAGGGGATCACGGAAATGATCCTCTACGAGGATCTCTGAGCAGCCGTAAGGCTGCGCCTCCTATGTCCCGGCACATCATCTCTGTCCTCGTGGAGAACGAGGCGGGGGCGCTTTCCAGAATCGCCGGCCTGTTTTCGGCGCGCGGCTACAACATCGAGACCCTGACCGTGGCGCCGACCGAGGACGCCTCGATGTCGCGCATGACCATCGTCACCACCGGCTCCGAGGACGTGATCGAGCAGATCACCAAGCAGCTAAACAAGCTGATCGAGGTGGTGAAGGTGATCGATCTGTCGGAGGCCGAGCACATCGAGCGGGAGCTGATGCTGATCAAGGTGCGCGCCGGCCAGAACGAGCGCGAGGACATGAAGCGCATGGCCGACATCTTCCGCGGCCGCATCATCGACGTTTCCGACAATACCTACACCATCGAACTCACCGGCGACACGCGCAAGCTCGACGCCTTCATTCACGCCCTGGACCAGGGCACGATCATCGAGACGGTCAGAACCGGGGCCAGCGGCATCGGGCGCGGCAACCGCGTTCTCAGAGTTTAGTTTTTCGGGGGGAAAATGAAGGTCTACTACGACAAAGACGCGGATCTTTCGCTCGTCAAGGGCAAGAAGGTCAGCATCATCGGCTACGGCTCGCAGGGGCATGCGCACGCGCAGAACCTGCAGGAGTCCGGCGTCAAGGTTACGGTGGGGCTGCGCAAGGGCGGCGCCTCCTGGGACAAGGCGAGAAAGGGCGGCGTCAAGGTCGCCGAGGTCGCCGAGGCGATCAAGGGCGCGGACATCGTCATGATCCTGCTGCCCGACGAGCACCACGCCCAGGTCTACAAGGAGGAGGTCGAGCCGAACATCAAGAAGGGCGCCTCGCTCGCCTTCGCGCACGGCTTCAACATCCACTACGGGCTGATCCAGCCGCGCGTGGATCTCGACGTCTGGATGGTGGCGCCGAAAGCGCCGGGCCATACGGTGCGCTCCACATACGCTGCAGGCGGCGGCGTCCCGATGCTTATCGCGGTCCACCGCGACCCGTCCAAGAAGGCGCGCGACGTCGCGATGTCCTACGCCGCCGCGATCGGCGGCGGCAAGGCCGGGATCATCGAGACCAACTTCAAGGAGGAGACCGAGACCGACCTCTTCGGCGAGCAGACCGTGCTGTGCGGCGGCTGCGTCGAGCTGGTGAAGGCGGGCTTCGACACTCTGGTCGACGCCGGCTACGCGCCCGAGATGGCGTACTTCGAGTGCCTGCACGAGCTCAAGCTGATCGTCGACCTGATGTACGAGGGCGGCATCGGCACCATGAACTACTCGATCTCGAACAACGCCGAGTACGGCGAGTACACCTCCGGCCCGAAAATCATCGACGAGGGTACGCGCAAGCGCATGAAGGAGGTGCTGCACCGGATCCAGACGGGCGAGTACGCGAAGGAGTTCGTGCTCGAGAACCGCGCCGGCGCGCCGACGCTGCTCTCGAGGCGGCGCATGACGGCCGAGCTGCCGATCGAGAAGGTCGGCGCGCGGCTGCGCGAAATGATGCCCTGGATCAAGAGGAACCGTCTTGTCGATACTTCCAAGAATTAGCCTGGCAGTTCTGCTGGTGTTTCTGGTGGCCTGCACCGAGGAGCAATCGAGAAGCATCGGAGCCGCCCCGAAGAAGACGCTCGACCGGGTCACCACCGATGTCAACAAGGCGATGCAGCAGGGGCAGGGCTCCGACCGGTTGAAGGAAGACCAGAAGTAAGGTGACGCCGCACTACCCGCATCCCATCATCGCGCGCGAGGGCTGGCCGTTTCTTGCGGTGGCTCTTGCCGTTTCCCTGGCAACGGGTCTTTTCCTTGGGTGGTGGTGGTCGATTCCTTTCTGGCTGGCCACCGCGTTCATCGCGCAATTCTTCCGCGATCCGGCGCGCCGCATCCCCGACGACCCGCAGGCAGTGCTGTCGCCGGCCGACGGCCGCATAGTCGAGGTAAGCAGGACCTCGGATCCCTGGCTTAACCGCGACGCGCTCAAGGTGAGCGTGTTCATGAACGTGTTCAACGTGCACTCCAACCGCTCGCCGGTGGACGCGGTGGTGAAGGAGCGCTGGTACTTTCCCGGCGCGTTCGTGAACGCCGCGCTCGACAAGGCATCCACGCACAACGAGCGCAACGCCCTGCACCTGCGCACCCCGGCCGGCCAGGACGTGACCTGCGTGCAGATCGCCGGGCTGATCGCGCGGCGCATCCTGTGCTATGTTGGCGCGGGCGCCGAGCTCGAGCGCGGCCAGCGCTTCGGCTTCATCCGCTTCGGCTCGCGCGTCGACGTCTATCTGCCACTCGACGCGGAGGTCAGGGCGGCGATCGGAGACAAGGTGTATGCCGCGGAGAGCGTGCTCGCATGGCTGAAAGCCCCGAACTCGAGCCGGAAGTAGCGGCGGACCCCCCGGCGCCGCTCGGCCTGCGACGGCGAGGTATCTACCTGCTGCCCAACCTCTTCACCACCGGGGTGCTGTTCTGCGGCTTCTTCGCCATCGTGCAGGCGATGAACGGCCGCTTCGAGGTTGCGGCAGTGGCGATTTTCGTCGCGCTGGTGCTCGACGGCATGGACGGGCGCGTCGCGCGCTGGACCAACACGCAAAGCGAGTTCGGCGCGCAGTACGACAGCATCGCCGACATGGTGGCCTTCGGCGCCGCCCCGGCGCTGGTCGCCTACGAGTGGTCGCTGAAGGATCTGGGCACCGCGGGCTGGATCGGTGCCTTCATCCATTGCGCAGGCGCGGGAATTCGCCTCGCGCGCTTCAACGCCAACATTGCCGTCGTCGACAAGCGCTATTTTCAGGGGCTGCCGAGCCCCTCGGGCGCGGCGATCCTGACCGGACTGGTGTGGGTCGCAGCCGACTTCGGCCTGCGCCCGGGCGAATACCTGTGGCTGGCCGGCGTTGCCTGGATCGTCGCCGTGTTCACCGGCATCACCATGGTGTCCAACGTGCCGTTCTGGAGCTTCAAGGAAGTCCACTGGAAAAAGCGCGTGCCGCTGTGGGTGATCCTCGCCTGCGTCATCGCGATCTCGGTGGTCGCCTCGCGGCCCTCGCTGGTGCTGTTCGCCCTCTTTCTCGCCTATGGCTTCTCGGGCTACGTCATGTGGGCGATGGGGCACCGCGCGCGGCCGATCCTTCCCGAAGAGTGACGCCCCGGGGTAACATCGCCCGCCGATGGCGTTCCACCTCTTCAGGACGAGTCAAGTCGCGAAGGATCTGGCTGCGGGCGGCGTACCGCCGCGAGCGCAGGCCGGCTATCTCGTCATCAGCTTTCTCGCATGGACCCTGCCGTTCTATCTCTATCTCATCCCGTCGCCGGTCGCCGCCGACCCCGTGTTCCTCGGATGGATGTGGCTGATCGAGTTCGTCCTGGTGGTTGCGATCTTCGTGACAGGCGTCAACTACTGCCTGCGGAAGTGTCGCGTCGATGCTCGCGCCAATTTTCTGATCGACTTTTCGTGCCTGTATGCCCCGGTAGCGCTGACGACCTCGATCGTAATCTGGGGGGCATTCCATCTTTTGACCACCCTGCCCGCCTGGATGGTCGCGCGCGCGGGATCAGGACACGAGGCATTGCGCGCGTTGCCGTGGCTGTCGTCTGCGTACGCCTACGACGTTCTGCGATTATTGTTCTACCTCGCGGCCATTCTCGTGATCTTCTGGCGAGTCGGCGAGCATATGGAGCGGCTCTCCGGTTTGCGGCAATCAGCTCCTGCCCGACGGGTAAATCGCTAGTTCAGGACTGCGTGGCCCCTGCCGGTGAGGCAGTTGCGGATTACCCCGCGCTTGCTGCGCGCACCGCCCCCGGCGCCTTTGGCTCCGCCGATGACCGCGCCGCCGCGGCCCGCCTCGTTGGCCACGCCGCTGTGCCCGGTGGCGCGCGCCGCGACCTGTCCGACCGCGTAGCCGGCCGCCGCGCCCACGACCGCTCCGGCACCGGGCCCCGGGGCCTGCTCGGCGATCTGCCGGCATTCGGCGAGATCGCTCTCGAAGCGCGCCATGTCGCTGCGCGCCGGGTCAACGATGGGACGATAGGCGCAGCCCGAAAGCACCACGCACCCCAGAACCGCGATCATGGCCTTGGTCATTTTTTGCCTCCCGAGGGTTGAACGCGCCGGGCTTGACCGCGTTGACCGTCGCGCAAGCTCAGGGTTCGCCAGCCCCGACTTTGCGCCACGGCGGTTAGCTTCGGGTCGGGATC
>DASQGB010000311.1:0-3827 GCA_035632815.1 Burkholderiales bacterium
GAGCTTGCCGTCGGCGCCCCAGCGCATCTCGATCTGGTCGTGCGGCGCGAAGCCGGCGCCGGTGGCTTCGATGTAAGTGGCCATGCCGCGTCCGCGTAAGCGACCCCGCTTTGCACTTGAAATACGTCTCTGTGAAAAACCATCCCAATCCGCTGCCGCGAGCGCCTTGTCGAGCACCCCGGAAAAGTCGCCGCAGTCGTACTCGAAGCCGGCGGCGATCTTGTAGGGAAAGGACGAGACGAAGCTCTTGCGCCTGAGCTGCGCCGGATCGACGCCGAGCTCGTGGGCGGCGTGCTCCACCACGCGCTCGATGGCATAGGACATGATCGGGCGCCCCGCGCCGCGGTAGGCCGCCATCGGCGCGGTGTTGGTGAACGCGAGCCGGATGCGCGCGTACGCCGCCTGCACGTCGTAGACCCCCGACAGGCAGTTGACCACGCCGATCGTATTGATGAACGCGCCGGTGGGCGCGAGGTAAGCGCCCAGATCCGCCATCATGTCGAAGCGCATGCCGATGATGCGGTGATCGGCGTCGAGCGCGAGCTGGCTGCGCGAGCGCACGCCGCGCGCCTGCTCGTCGGCGAGGAACACCTCCGAGCGCGTGCCGCTCCACTTCACCGGCCGGCCGAGCTTCTTCGCCGCGTATAGCGCCGCGCAGTACTCCGGATAGAGGTTGAAGCGCACGCCGAAGCCGCCGCCGACCTCCTCGGCGATGACGCGGATCTTCTCCGGCGGCACGCCGAGCACCGCCGAGAGCTGGTTGCGCATGATGGCCACGCCCTGGGTGCAGGTATACAGGTGGTACTGGTCCGCGGCGCGGTCGAAGGCGGCGAGGCAGGCGCGCGGCTCCATCGGGTTGCCGATCACGCGCGAAATGTCGAGCTCGAGCTCGATGACCCTGGCCGCCTTGTCGAATGCGGCGCGAGTCTTCGCTTCGTCGCCCGATTCGTAATCCAGCGCGAGGTTGCCCGCCACCGAGTCGTGCACCAGCGGCGCGCCGGCGGCGAGCGCCTGCGGCGCGCCGACGACCACCGGCAGGTCGCGATAATCGACTTCGACCAGCTCCGCGGCGTCCTGCGCCGCGCTCGCCGACTCCGCGACGATCAGCGCCACTGCGTCGCCGACGAAGCGCACGCGTCCCTGCGCAAGCGCCGGCCGGCCCGGATGGTTGAGCTCCATGCCGCCGCGCCCCTTCACCGGCAGCGCCGCCGGCAGCGATTTCAGCCCGCCTTCGGCGATGTCCTTGCCGGTGAAGACGGCGATTACACCCGGTTGCTTCAGGGCTGCGGATACATCGATCGAGAGGATTTGCGCATGCGCCCGGTCGGAGCGCAGGAAATGGCCGTACGCCTGGCCCGGGAGGTTCCAGTCGGAGACATAGCGTCCCCTCCCGGTCAGCATCCGGTCGTCTTCGAGTCGGCCTTTCAATTTTTCGACAGTGCGATCAGTAGGCTGCAGGGGGCGTAGTCGAGCAGCGATGCCCCCACCGAGCCCTTCCACCAGCGCGCGGCGAACGAGGTGTTCTGATTATGGCCCACGACGATCAGCTGCACGCGCAGCGATTTCGCCAGGCGGCAGATTTCCTCCACCGGCTCGCCCACCGCGAGGTGGCCCGTGGCGTTGAAGCCGCGCTCGCGCAGCGAGCGGATGCCCTCGTCGAGCACCGTCTGGGTGCGCTTCTTCTCCTCTTCGAGCAGCTCCTCGGGGACGAAGCCCTCGGTGAGGAACAGGCTCGGCGGCATGCTCGCCACCGCGGCAAGATGGGTCTCGGCGTTGAGGAAGCCGGCGAGGTCCGCGGTCTCGAGCAGAGCGCGCTTGCCATCCTGCGAGCCGTTGTAGGCGAGAAGAATCTTCTGGTACTTCATGGCGGCCCCCTATTTGGCCAGCAAACCGACGCGCTCGATGGTGGCGCGTTCGGCCTTGAGCGTCTCGGCGGCCCAGCGCGCGTAGTCCTCGCTCGACTTGTACCAGTACACCTGGTCGAGCTGCTGCAAGGTTTTCAGGTGTTCGGGATCGTCGAGGGTTTTGCGGAACGCATCGTGAAGGGTCTTCACTACCTGCGGGTCCATGCCCTTCGGCCCGACGATGCCGTACGGCGAGTAGGACACGACATCGTAGCCCAGCTCCTTCGCGGTCGGCGCGTTCCACTTCATGCGCTGCTCGCCGAAGGTCACCAGCAGGCGGAACGTGCCGGCGTCGACATGCCGGCCCCAGCCGGTGGAATCGGACTGCGCCATGACGTGCCCGCCCATCAGGGCCTGCGTGGAATCGGCCATGCCCTTGAACGGCACGTGCAGGAGCTGCACGCCGGCCTTGGCGGCGATTTCCTCCATGATCAGATGCGGCGAAGTCCCGGTACCGGGGGTGCCGTAGGAAAGCTTGCCCGGGTTCGCGCGCGCGTACTCGATGAGGTCGCGGAAAGTCTTGAACGCCGAGTCGGCCTTCACCACCACGCCGAAGCCGTAGCCCGTGATGCCGATGATGTAGGTGAAATCCTTCAGCGCGTCCCAGTCGACCGGCCGCTGGTGCGGCAGGCGGTAGGCGGTGATCGGCAGCTGCGCGACCGTGTACCCGTCGGGCCTGGCGAGCCTCGCCATCTGGCTCGGCCCGATCATGCCGCCGCCGCCCGGCTTGTTGTCCACCACCACCGGCTGGCCGAGATATTTCTGCGCTACCTCGGCGAACTTGCGCAGGTGGATGTCGGTGGTGCCGCCCGGCGGCCAGGGACAGATCAGCGTGATCGGCTTGGATGGAAATGACTGGCCGAGCGCGGAACTCGCCACGCACAAGGCCGCAGCTGCAAGATAAGCCTTCATCCCAGCGTCTCCTCTCCGGGCGCGATTATAGCCGCGCCGGTCGCTAGAATAGCGATTTCCCCCATGCTAGACGCAACCCGCAGCGACCTTGTCGCCGGCGTCGCCGGTTCCGGCACGATGGGCCGCGGCATCGCACAAGTGCTGGCCCAGTCGGGGGTGCGCACGCTGCTGTTCGACGCCCAGCCGGGCGCCGCGGGCAAGGCGAAGGAATCGATCTCCCAGGCGCTCGGCAAGCTCGCCGAGAAGGGACGCATCGGCGCCGGCGCCGTTCAGGGCACGCTCGGCCGCATCGAAATCGTCGAATCGATCGACGCGCTTGCGCCCTGCGAGGTGGTCGTGGAGGCCATCGTCGAGGATCTCGCCGCCAAGAAAGAGTTATTTTCAAGACTGGAACAAGCGGTAACGGCGAGCTGCATTCTCGCCAGCAATACGTCCTCGCTCTCGGTCACCGCCATGGCGGCGGCGTGCAAGCGGCCGGGGCGGGTGGCGGGCTACCACTTCTTCAACCCGGTGCCGGTGCTGAAGGTGGTCGAGGTAGTCGACGGCGTGCTGACCGAGCCCTGGGTCACCGACGCGCTTACCGCGCTCGCCGGGCGCTTCGGCCATACCGCGGTGCGCTGCAAGGACACCCCGGGATTCATCGTCAACCATGCCGGGCGCGCCTTCGTGCCCGAGTCGCTGCGCGTGCTCTCGGAGGGCGTGGCGGATTTCGCCGCCATCGACCGCATCCTCGTCGAGGCGGCAGGATTCCGCATCGGCCCCTTCGGCCTCATGGATCTGGTCGGCCTCGACGTTGCCCACGCCGTCATGAAGTCGATGTACCAACAGTACTTCGAGGAGCCGAAGTACCGTCCCTCGTTCCTCGCCGAGCCGCGCGTCGCCGCCGGGCTGCTGGGGCGCAAGACCGGCCGCGGCTGGTACGCCTATGGCAAGGACGGCGTTGCCGAAAAGGTCGTCGAAGAAAGGCCGCCCTCGCAAAGGCCGGAATCGGTCTGGGCCGTCCCCGAGCTG
>DASQGB010000312.1:0-1912 GCA_035632815.1 Burkholderiales bacterium
CGTTCGAGACGCGCAAGCAGCGCATGATGGAGCGGCTGGGGAGCGACCAGGAAGAGCGGGTGGCCAAAGAGATCCGCACCAACGACGAGGCGCATACCGCGATCATGCGGCGCCACTTCGACCTGCGCTGGACCGAGCCCGAGCACTATGATCTGGTGCTCAACACCAAGCGCGTCAGCGTCGACGAATGCGTGTCCGAGGTGATGACGCTGGTGCGCTCGCCGCAGTTCGTCGAGACCGAGCGCTCGCGCCAGAAGCTCGATGATTTGGCGCTGGCCGCCCGCGTGCGCGCCGCGCTGCGCCACGCCCCCGAGACGCGCGAGGCGCGCGTCGCGATCAACTCCGACGGCGGGCGCGTCACCCTGTCGGGCGCAAGCAGCACCGACGAGATGCTCGCCTTCGTCGAGGTCGCCTCGGCCGTACCCGGCGTGCTCGACGTCGCGTATCGCACTCACCCCGGCGACGAGGTCAGGCCTCGCTTCCACTGAGGACTTGACCTCAGTCAAGGCCGCGCGGCGCGGCAGTCTTCCAAAATCCCGGCTTCCTTAAAGCGAAGCGGGAGTCGAGCATGCCTTCGGACATCGAAATCGCCCAGGCGGCAAAGATGCAGCGCATCTCGGCGGTGGCGCGCGAGAAGCTCGGCATCGCCGACGAGCACCTCGATCCCTACGGCCACTACAAGGCCAAGGTCTCGCTCAAGTTCCTCGACACGCTCAAGGGCAGGAAGAACGGCAAGCTCGTTCTCGTGACGGCGATGACGCCGACGCCTGCGGGCGAGGGCAAGACCACCACCACGGTGGGCCTCGGCGACGCGCTCAACCACATCGGCAAGAAAGCGGTGATCTGCCTGCGCGAGCCTTCGCTCGGTCCGGTGTTCGGCATGAAGGGCGGCGCCGCGGGCGGCGGCTATGCGCAGGTGGTGCCGATGGAGGACATCAACCTGCACTTCACCGGCGATTTCGGCGCCATCCAGCTCGCGAACAACCTGCTCGCGGCAATGATCGACAACCATATCCACCATGGCAACGAGCTCGGCATCGATCCGCGCCGGATCCAGTGGCGGCGCGTGCTCGACATGAACGACCGGGCGCTGCGCGACATCGTGGTCTCGCTCGGCGGACCGGCGAACGGCTACCCGCGCCAGGACGGCTTCGACATCGTCGTCGCCTCCGAGGTGATGGCGATTTTTTGCCTTGCCATCTCGCTGGAGGACCTGAAGAAGCGTCTGGGCAGCATCGTCGTCGGCTACACCCGGGAGCAGAAGCCGGTCACCGCCAAGGATCTCAACGCCCACGGCGCGATGACGGTGCTGCTGAGGGACGCGCTGGCGCCGAACCTGGTGCAGACGCTGGAGAACAACCCGGCTTTCATCCACGGCGGCCCGTTCGCCAACATCGCGCACGGCTGCAATTCGGTGATCGCGACGCAAAGCGCGCTCAAGCTCGCCGACTACGTCGTCACCGAGGCCGGCTTCGGCGCCGACCTCGGCGCCGAGAAATTTCTCGACATCAAGTGCCGCAAGTCGGGATTGAAGGCGAGCGCCGCGGTCATCGTGGCGACGATCCGCGCGCTCAAGTATCACGGCGGGGTCGACGTCAAGGAAGTGAACAAGGAGAACGTCACCGCGCTCGAGAAAGGCCTGGTCAACCTCGAGCGGCATGTCGAGAACGTAAGCAAGGTGTACGGCATCCCCTGCGTCGTGTCGATCAACCGCTTTACTTTCGATACGGCGGCGGAAATAGAGCTGTTACAGGCCAGGATGAAAAAACTGAACGTCCCGGTCGTACTCGCCACGCACTGGGGCGACGGCGGCAAGGGCGCGGCAGAGCTCGCGCGCATCGTCGTCGGCCTGTGCGAGCAGCCGTCGAACCCGAGCTTCGTGTACGAAGACTCCGACACGTTGTGGGACAAG
>DASQGB010000313.1:0-3382 GCA_035632815.1 Burkholderiales bacterium
AATTCCTTGTTTCGCTGGAGGCGAAAGAGAGAAGCCGCACCGGCATTCCCAACCTGCGCGTCGCCTACAACCAGGTGCACGGCTATTACATCGAGGTGACGAACGCGCACGCCCAAAAGGTGCCCGACGACTACCGCCGCCGCCAGACGCTGAAGAACGCCGAGCGCTACATCACCCCCGAGCTCAAGACCTTCGAGGACAAGGCGCTGTCGGCGCGCGACCGCGCGCTGGCGCTGGAAAAGTCGCTGTATGAGGGATTGATTGATTCTTTGCAACCGTACCTTCCGATAATGCAACGAATCGCACGCGCCCTCGCCCAGGTGGACGTGCTGTGCGCCTTCGCCTGCACGGCGTCGGCGCGGAACTACGCGCGGCCGCAGTTCGTCGAGCATAACCAGATCGAGATCGAGGCCGGCCGCCACCCGGTGGTCGAGGCCGCGATCGAGAGCTTCATCGCCAACGACTGCCGGCTCTCGCCCACCCGGCGCCTCCTCCTGATCACCGGCCCGAACATGGGCGGCAAGTCGACCTACATGCGCCAGGTGGCGCTGATCGTGCTCATGGCGCACGTCGGCTCGTTCGTGCCCGCGCGCGCCGCGCGCATCGGGCCGGTCGACCAGATCTTCACCCGCATCGGCGCCGCCGACGACCTCGCCGGCGGGCGCTCGACCTTCATGGTCGAGATGACCGAGAGCGCCTCGATCCTGCACAACGCCACCGAGCGCAGCCTGGTGCTGATGGACGAAGTCGGGCGCGGCACTTCGACTTTCGACGGCCTTGCCCTCGCATGGGCCATTGCAAAGAATCTCGTGGAAAAGAATCTTGCCCTGAGCCTGTTCGCCACCCACTACTTCGAGCTGACGCGCCTTGCGCTCGAATACAGGGAAGTCGCCAACGTGCACCTCGACGCCGTCGAGCACAAGGACAGCATCGTTTTCCTGCACGCCGTCGAGGAAGGCCCGGCGAGCCAGAGCTACGGCCTGCAGGTCGCCTCCCTCGCCGGCGTCCCCCGGCCGGTCATCCGCCAGGCTAAGAAGTACCTCCAGCTCCTCGAGGAAGCGAGCGTCTCGCGCGGCAGCCAGGACGATCTCTTCTTGGCGACGAAACCGGTGGAAGCGGAGCCTGACGCGGACCCGTTGCGGGAAGAAATGGCGAAGCTGAACCCGGACGAGCTCACGCCGCGCGAGGCGCTCGAGCTTCTCTACCGGCTGAAGAAGCTCTGATGCAGCTCGTCGACATCGGCGCGAATCTCACGCATCCCGCCTTCCGCGACGATCTCCCGCAGGTCCTCGAGCGCGCGCGCGACGCCGGCGTCGCCACCATCATCGCCACCGGCACCACTCCCGAGGAGACCCGCAAGGCGCTCGAGCTGAACTTCCTCACCACCGCGGGGGTTCATCCGCACCATGCGCGCGATTGTGACTCCACGACGATTCCTTCCCTCCGGGAGCTTGCAAAACACCCGCACGTCGTGGCCATCGGCGAATGCGGCCTCGACTTCAACCGCAACTACTCGCCGCATCCGGACCAGGAGAAGTGGTTCATTGCGCAAGTGGAACTTGCGCTGGAATTGAAGAAACCCCTCTTTCTCCACTCGCGGGATGCGCACCCCCGTTTTGCCGATCTCTTAAGGGAATATCGGATTCAAACTGCAGTAGCGCACTGCTTCACCGGCGCTCGCGAGGAGCTGCACGCCTATCTCGACCTGGGTCTGTATATCGGCATCACCGGCTGGATCTGCGACGAGCGCCGCGGCAGGCACCTCCTCGAGCTGGTGCGAGAGATCCCGCCCGAGCGGCTGCTGCTCGAGACCGATGCGCCCTATCTCACGCCGCGCGACATGCGCCCCCAGCCCAAGGCGCGGCGCAACGAGCCGGCCTTTCTGCCGCATATCCTGAAAGCCGTCGCCGGAGCGCTCGGCCGTCCCGCCGAAGAGGTGGCGCTCGAGACGGCTCGCAACGCCCGGCAGCTATTCTCCCTGCATGAATCTGGTTCATCTGCTGCTGCGCAGCGCCCGCTGGCTGCCTGAGCGGCCGGCGCTGGCGCTCGGGAGGCAGCCTTTGCTGTCCTACCGGCAGCTCGCTGACCGTGTCCAGGGGCTTTCTTCCGGATTACTCAACAAGTTGAAGTTGAAGGCGAATGACCGGGTGGCATTCGCGATGAAGAACTGCCCGGAGTATTACGAGCTGCTGTTCGCCTGCTGGCACGCGGGGCTAACGGCGGTGCCGATGAACGCCAAGCTGCATCCCAAGGAGTTCGCCTACATCCTGGAGAACTCCGGCGCCAGGGCGTGTTTTGTCAGCGCCGATTTGCGGGCGGCAATTCCAAGCGGCCTCTCGGTAGATGAAATTCGCGGCGAGGAGCAAGCGCCGTCTGCCGAGGTGAATCCGGACGACCCGGCGTGGCTCTTCTACACCAGCGGCACGACCGGCGTCCCCAAGGGCGCGGTGCTGACCCACCGCAACATGCTGTTCCAGACCCAGGCCTATTTCGCCGACATCGACCGGCTCGGCCCGCAGGACGCGATCCTGCACCCTGCGCCGCTGTCGCACGGCTCGGGGCTCTACGGACTGCCGCACTTCGCCGTCGGCGCGGTCAACGTGATTCCCGAGAGCGGCCATTTCGAGCCGGAGGAGATCTTCGCCCTGCTCGAGCACTGGCCGAACACGTCGTTCTTCGCCGCGCCGACCATGATCGTGCGGCTGCTCGCCAGCCGCGCCGCGCGAGCGCCGCGCGGCCTGAAAACCATCATCTACGGCGGCGCGCCGATGTACGTCGCCGACTCGCTGCGCGCGATCGAGCTGTTCGGCCCGCGCCTGTACCAGCTCTACGGCCAGGGAGAGGCCCCGATGACGATCACCGGCCTGCCTCAGTCCGAGCACGCAACGCGCTCTCATCTCGAAACCTGCGGCATCGCCCGCACCGGCGTCGAGGTGAAGATTTTCGATGACCAGGACCAGGAGCTGCCTCCCGGCGAACCGGGTGAGATCGTGACGCGCTCGGACGCCGTGATGGCGGGCTACTGGAAAAGCGCCGAAGCCACCGCGAAAGCCCTGCGCGGCGGCTGGCTGCATACCGGCGACGTCGGCAGCCTCGATGCGCAAGGCTTCCTCACCATCCGCGACCGCTCCAAGGACCTGATCATCTCGGGCGGCGCGAACATCTACCCGCGCGAGATCGAGGAAGTGCTGCTCAGGCACCCGGCGGTCGCGGAATGCTCGGTGGTCGGACGCCCGCACCCCGAGTGGGGCGAGGAAGTCGTCGCTTTCGTGGTGAAGCGCGCCGAGGTCACGCCCGATGACCTCGATTCGCTGTGCCTCGAGAACATCGCGCGCTTCAAACGGCCGCGCGAGTACCGCTTCGTCGACGCGCTGCCGAAGAA
>DASQGB010000314.1:0-2353 GCA_035632815.1 Burkholderiales bacterium
CGGATAGTGCTTGCCCATAAGGTCGCGGTAAGCCGCGCCGACGTCCTTCAAGGCGCCGAGGTACTCCTGCTTGTCGAGCACGTACCACGTCAGCCGCACGATGTGCTCGGGTCTGCCTTTCGCTTCCTTCAAGATATCGACAATGTTCTGCAGCGCCTGGCGGAACTGGCCGGCGAACGACCTGTCCCGCCACTCGCCCTGGCCGGTCCAGCCGATCTGGCCGGCGATGAACACCAGCTTTCCGGTACAGGCGATTCCGTTGGAAAAGCCTTTCGGCCGTGCCCAGCCCGGCGGCTGCAGCGCCTGCATCATGGTGCTTTCCTTAGCTTGAAGCGCTGCAGCTTGCCGGTCTCGGTTCGCGGCAGCGAGTCGACGAATTCGATCGCTCGGGGATACTTGTAGGGCGCGATGGCCTGCTTCACGTGCTCCTGGAGAGCTCTTTTCATTTGCTCATTGCCTTCATTGCCGGCTTTGAGCACCACGAAAGCCTTCACGATGGTGCCGCGCTCCTCATCGGGCCAGCCGGTCACGCCGCATTCCGCGACGGCCTCGTGCACGAGCAGCGCGCTCTCCACCTCGGGACCGGCGATGTTGTAGCCCGCAGCGATGATCAGGTCGTCGGTGCGCGCCTGGTAGTAGAAGTAGCCGTCCTCGTCCATGAGGTAGGCGTCGCCGGTCACGTTCCAGCCGTTGTGCACGTAATCGAGCTGCCGCTCGTCGGCGAGATAGCGGCAGCCGGTGGGACCCTTGACGGCGAGCCGGCCGATCTTGCCGGGGGCGCAGGGCCGGCCGTCCTCGCCGAGCACGGTCGCGCGGTAGCCGGGTATGGCGTAGCCGGTCGCGCCGCGATGCACGCGCTCGGGCGTATGCGAGATGAAGATGTGGATCATCTCGGTCGAGCCGATGCCGTCGATGACCTCGATGCCGGTGGCCTCCTTGAAGAGCTGGCGCGTGGCGTCCGGCAGCGCTTCGCCCGCCGATACGCACTTCTTCAGCGAGCGCAAATCGAATTGACCGGCCAGGCCTGCCATGCCGCGCAGCATCACCGGCGAGGTGAAGCACACCGTCGCCTTGTAGCGCTGGATGGTCTCGAGCAGGGTCTCGGGCGTGTGCTTCTCGACCAGCACGCTCGATGCGCCGACTCGCAGCGGGAAGCACAGCATCCCGCCCAGCCCGAAGGTGAACGCGAGCGGCGGCGTGCCGCAGAAGATGTCGTCCTTGTGCGCCTTGAGGATCGAGCGCGGGAAGCAGTCGCTCATCGCGACCACATCGCGATGAAAGTGCATGGTGCCCTTGGGCTTGCCGGTGGTGCCGGAGGTGAAGGCAATGAGCGCGACGTCGTCCGCCGCGGTCGGTACATTGGTGAAGGTGAGCGGCTGCTTGAGCGACAGCGAGTCGAGCGAATCCGGCGCGTCGTCGTACCAGTACTTTACATTCTGCAGGGTGGGGCAATGCGGCAGCGCGGCTTTCAGGTCGGTGTCCAGGTGCCTGTCGCACAGGGCGTGGCTGATCCGGGCCTTGGTGATGATCTCGGTCAGCTCCTTCGCGCGCAGCAGCGGCATGGTGGCGACGCACACCCCGCCCGCCTTCATCACTGCGAACCAGCATGCGGCCATCATCGGGTTGTTCGGCCCGCGCAGCAGCACGCGGTTGCCCGGCTTCACGCCCATCTCGCGCACCAGCACGTGGGCGAGGCGGTTGGCCTGCGTGAAAAGCTGCGTGTAGCTGCACTCGCCCTCCGCCGAGCGCAGCGCGATGCGGTGCCCGTGACCCCGGGTCACGGGCTTGTCGAGCAGCTCGGTGGCGCAGTTCATGCGCGCCGGGTACTGCAGCTCGGGCAGCTCGAACAGGAACTCGGGCCACTGGCTGCGCGGCGGCAGGTGCTCGCGCGCGAAGCCGTCTACGTGCGCGGTGTAGCTCATCGGCCAACCTCTGCCGACCCCCTGACAAGGGGGTCGTGAGCCGAAGGCGAACGGGGGGTTGGTTTTTGCGAAAAGCAAACCCCCCGCTCGCTTTGCTCGCTTGCCTTTCCCCCCTCCTGGGGGGTGTCAGGGGGGCAAAAAAAGCGATGGCGCATCATTTCAGAAGGTCCTTGGCGATGATCAGTTTCTGCACTTCGGTGGCGCCCTCGTAGATCCGCAGCGCGCGTACCTCGCGGTAGAGCCGCTCGACCGGATGGCCGCGCATCACGCCCAGGCCGCCGCACAGCTGGACCGCGTCGTCGATCACCTGCTGCGCCGCCTCGGTGGCGAACATCTTCGCCATCGCCGCCTCGCGCGTGACGCGCTCGCCCTTGATGTCCTTTTGCCAAGCCGATCGATAGGTAAGAAGTGCCGCGGCATCGATCGCGGTC
>DASQGB010000315.1:0-1531 GCA_035632815.1 Burkholderiales bacterium
AGCAATTGAAAATGAGCTTTGCGAGTCATCACCCTTAACGTCAACGGCATTCGGTCAGCGGCAAGGAAGGGTCTCTTCCGCTGGCTCGCCGCGCAGCGCCCGGACGTGGTCTGCCTGCAGGAAATGAAGTGCCAGGAGACCGATCTGGACGCCAAGCTGCACGGCCTGAAGGCCTTCCAGACCTGCCATTCCTTCGCCCAGAAGAAGGGCTACAGCGGCGTCGCGCTGTATAGCCGCACGGCCCCCGACGAGGTGAAGCGCGGCTTTGCGAGCCGCGAGTTCGACGCCGAGGGCCGCTACGTCGAGGCGCGCTTCGGCAGGCTATGGGTGATCTCGGTCTACCTGCCGTCGGGCTCGGCGGGCCCGCACCGCCAGGAATCGAAGTTCCGCTTCCTCAAGGCATTCGTTCTCCATCTGAAGAAAATCAAGGAAAGAGGAAGCGAGATCATCCTGTGCGGCGACTGGAACATCGCGCACAAGGAGATCGACCTGAAGAACTGGCGCGCCAACCAGAAGAATTCCGGTTTCCTGCCCGAGGAGCGGGCCTGGCTCGGAGGCGTGTTCGACGAGATCGGCTTCGTCGACGTGTTCCGCCGCCTCAACCAGAAGCCCGACCAGTACACCTGGTGGTCGAACCGCGGCCAGGCCTGGGCGAAGAACGTAGGCTGGCGCATCGACTACCAGATCGCCACCCCGGGCATCGCCGCAAAGGCGGTGAAGGAATCGATCTACCTCAGGAAGCGCTTCTCCGACCACGCGCCCCTCAGCATCGACTACGACCATGAGCTCTAGCAGGCTGCCGCTGAGCGTGCGGCCCTACTTCGAGGCCGCGCCGCTCGCGGCCCTGTTCCTCGGCATTTCCTCGGGCTTCGCGTTCGCGATGATCGGCGCCACGCTAACCACGCGCCTCGCCCAGCACGGCGTCACCAAGAGCGCGGTCACCGCCTTCGCGCTGACTTTCCTCGCCTACAACTTCAAGTTCCTGTGGGCGCCGATCGTCGACAACGTCCGCCTGCCCGTGATCGGACGGTTCGGCCAGCGTCGCAGCTGGCTTTGGCTGGTCGGGGTGCTGGTCATGGGCGCGGTCGCGCTCCTTGGCCTCGCCGATCCGGACCGCTCGCTCTACGTGGTGGCGATTGCCGCCATCACGCTCGGCGTGGCGGGCGCGACCTTCGACATCATCATCGACGCCTACCGCATCGAGCTGCTCGAGCCGCGCCAGCTCGGCGTCGGCTCCGGCATGTCGCAGTACGGCTGGCGGCTCGGCTCGGCGGCGGCCGGAGCGCTCGCCCTGGTGCTCGCGGCTCGCATCGGCTGGACCGCCGCCTATATCGCCTGCGCCGCCTTTGCGCTGCCGGCGATGCTGGTCGGCGTCTTCATGGGCGAGCCCGCCCGGCACCGCGAGCCCGCCCGGGCGCACGGCCTGGTCGAGGCGATCGTCGCCTACTTCAGCCCGCTGCTCGAGTTCGTGAAGCGCCAGGGGGCGCTGGTCGTCCTGCTATTCGTCCTCATCCACAAGATCGGCGACACG
>DASQGB010000316.1:0-1515 GCA_035632815.1 Burkholderiales bacterium
GAGGTGCGAGTCACGTTCTACCTCAAGAAGGACGCGGTCGAAGCTTTCGACATCCGCTTCGACGGCCGTGAAGCCGAGCGCTTCGCCGGCTTCCTGAAGAAGCGCTATGGCGCGCCGCGCTCCGAGCTGCGCGACAAGATCGAGAGCAAGGACAAAAAGGGACGCGAGCTCTACAAGGTGCTATGGGAGGGGAAGGGCGAGCGCGCCGTGCTCAACTCGCAGCAGGGCGATCGCCGCGCCACGCTCTCCGTGGCGCGCGGCAATTTCGACGAAGAAATCTACCGGGTGCGCTGAATCAGCCGAGCTTCTTCAGCAGCTTGACCGCCCGCTCGGCGTCCTCCGCGCTGTCGAGCGCGATGTAGCTCACGAACTTGGTGCCCATCGCCATGGCGTTCACGCCGCGGAAGCTGATGCCCGCCGCGCCGAGCGCGCGCGCGATCTTGGCTCCCAGCCCGGGCTTGTCGCCGCCCTCGACCTTTACGCCGTGGATGCTCTCGGACTTGGACAAGCCGCTTTCCTGGGCGGCCTTGGTTACCTTGGCGCCCTTGATCGGAGTGGCGAACAGAATTCCCCTGCCCGGCTGCTCGGGCGTGCGGCGCGCGAACACCAGCTCCAGGTTGGCGCCGGCCTTGGCCAGCGCGTCCAGCTTGTCCGCCGCGCCCCCGGCGCGGTCGTCGACGGTACCGACCCAGACGTCGTAGCGGCTGACTTTGATGGCCATGGCTGTATTCCTCCTTGGGTGGGCTGCAGGCGCATAATCTACTCCCATGGAGCGCGCCAGTGAAAGGAAACGCGAGATCGCGGCAGCGGTGGCCGAGGTGCGCACGATCGAACGCGGCGATGGAGTCACGCGGGAGAGCCTGGAAAAGATCAAGCAGCGGCTGACCCGGCTCGCGGCGCGACAGGATCTTTTCCAAGCCGGGGATTTCCCGCCGCCGGCGCCGGGCGACAAGCTCAAGTCCTGCCTGTACCGCGTTGCCGAGGACCCCGACCACCGTTTCGCGCTGTACGTCAACGCCTCGCTCGGCGGCCACAGCACCCCGGCGCACAACCACACCACCTGGGCGGTGATCGTCGGCGTGAGCGGCGAGGAGCTGAACCGCTTCTACGATCGCGCCGCCGAAGGCGGGGTGCGGGAGAAGGGGCAGTACGTCGTGAGACAGGGCACCGGGGTGTGCTTCATGCCCGAGGACCTGCACTCGATCCACATCCAGGGGCCGCTCGTCAATTTCCACATGTACGGCCTGGGTCTCGACCACCTGCACAAGCGCGAGTTCTACAAGGCCGACGAAGGCGTGTGGCGCGTCTTCCCGGCGCATGCCGATATCCGCGAAGCACGTTAGCGCGCGCCTCGCCGGCAGCGAAGAGCTCGCCCTGCTCGACGTGCGCGAGCAGGGCGTGCACTACCGCGGCCATCCCTTCTTCGCCTGCTCCGCGCCCCTGTCGCGCCTCGAGCTGCTCATCGCCGACCTGGTGCCCCGGCGCAGCGCGCCCACCGTACTGCTGGACGGCGGC
>DASQGB010000317.1:0-2010 GCA_035632815.1 Burkholderiales bacterium
GCGGCGCGCATGCCGTCCTTGAAAGCGAAAATCGCCGCCATCTTGAACGCGTTCTCGTTCGAGTCGACCTCGTGGTACGAGCCGTCGGTGAGGGTGACCTTGATGTCGACCACCGGGTAGCCGGCCAGCACGCCCTCCTGCAGGGCCTCGTCGACGCCTTTCTTCACCGCCGGAATGAATTCCTTCGGCACCCGTCCGCCCTTGATGCCGTCGATGAATTCATAGCCCTTGCCGTGCTGGGGCTCGAGCTTGAGCCAGACGTGGCCGTACTGGCCGCGGCCGCCCGACTGCTTGACGAACTTGCCTTCGGACTCGAGCGCCTTCTTGAAGGTCTCGCGGTACGCCACCTGCGGCTTGCCGACCGAGGCCTCGACGCCGAACTCGCGCTTCATGCGGTCGACGATGATCTCGAGGTGCAGCTCGCCCATGCCGGAGATGATGGTCTGGCCCGACTCTTCGTCGGTGTGCACGCGGAACGACGGATCTTCCTGCGCCAGGCGACTCAGCGCCACGCCCATCTTCTCCTGGTCGACCTTGGTCTTGGGCTCCACCGCCTGCGAGATCACCGGCTCGGGGAACTCCATGCGCTCGAGCGTGATCGACTTCTTCACGTCGCTGATGGTCTCCCCGGTGATGACGTCCTTGAGCCCCACCACCGCGGCGATGTCGCCGGCGCGGACTTCCTTGATTTCCTTGCGCTCGTTCGCGTGCATCTGCAGCAGGCGGCCGATGCGCTCCTTGCGGCCGCGCATGGAGGTCAGCACCGTGTCGCCCGACGCCAGGACGCCCGAATACACACGGATGAACGTAAGCTGGCCGACGAACGGATCGGTCATGATCTTGAAGGCGAGCGCGGCGAAAGGCTCGTCGTCGCCCGGCTTGCGGGTGTCGGGCTGGCCTTTCTCGTTTTCACCTTTCACGGGCGGAATGTCGACCGGCGAAGGCAGGTAATCGATCACCGCATCCAGCATCGCCTGCACGCCCTTGTTCTTGAACGCCGAGCCGCACAGCATCGGCACGATTTCATTGTTGATGGTGCGGATGCGGATGCCCTTTTTCACCTCGTCGACCGAGAGCTCGTTCGATTCGAGGTACTTGTTCATCAGCTCCTCGTTGGCCTCGGCTGCGGCTTCGACCATCTTCTCGCGCCACTGCTTGGCCTCCTCGGCGAGCTCGGCGGGAATCGGCCCCCTCTCGAACTTCATGCCCTGCGTGGCATCGTCCCAGTAAATCGCCTGCATGGCGACGAGGTCCACGACTCCGACGAACTTGTCTTCGGCGCCGATCGGCAGCTGGATCGGCACGGGATTGCCCTTCAGCCGGGTACGAATGTGCTCGTAGGATTTGAAGAAGGTAGCGCCGACGCGGTCCATCTTGTTGATGAAGGCAAGCCGCGGCACGCGGTACTTGTTCGCCTGGCGCCACACCGTCTCGGACTGCGGCTGAACGCCGGCGACAGCGTCATACACCATGCACGCCCCATCCAGCACGCGCAAGCTACGCTCGACCTCGATGGTGAAGTCGACGTGTCCCGGCGTGTCGATGATGTTGATGTGGTGCTCGGGATACGACAGGTCCATGCCCTTCCAGAAGCAGGTGGTGGCCGCCGACGTGATGGTAATGCCGCGCTCCTGCTCCTGCTCCATCCAGTCCATGGTCGCGGCGCCGTCGTGCACCTCGCCGATCTTGTGGTTGACACCGGTGTAGAACAGGATGCGCTCGGTGGTGGTCGTCTTCCCGGCGTCGATATGCGCCGAGATGCCGATGTTCCTGTAACGCTCGATTGGGGTTTTGCGCGGCACAGCCATTCCCTAGAACCTGTAGTGAGAAAAGGCTTTGTTGGCTTCGGCCATACGATGGACCTCTTCTCGCTTCTTCATCGCGCCGCCCCTGCCTTCCGAGGCTTCCTGCAACTCGCCCGCGAGCCGCACCGTCATCGACTTCTCGCCGCGCTTCTGCGCCGCCTCGCGCAGCCAGCGCATCGCCAGCGCCACGCGCCGCACCGGCCGC
>DASQGB010000318.1:0-1745 GCA_035632815.1 Burkholderiales bacterium
GTCTGTGAGCGGCACGACGGCGTGGAGAGCCGCGTAGAGTTCGACCGCCTGCTGTGCGCGGTCGGGCGCGTCGCGAACACCGCGGGCTACGGGCTGGAGGAGCTCGGCATCCCGGTCACGCGCGGCCGCACCGTCGAGGTCAACGAGCATCTGCAGACCATGTATCCCAACATCTATGCTTGCGGCGACGTCGCCGGACCCTACCAGTTCACGCACACCGCCTCGCACCAGGCGTGGTACGCGGCGGTCAACGCGCTGTTCAGCCCGTTCAGGAAGTTCCGCGCCGATTATTCGGCCATTCCCTGGGCCACGTTCACCGATCCCGAGGTGGCGAGAGTCGGGCTGAACGAAACCGAGGCCCGCGAGCGCGGCGTTGCCTACGAAGCGTCGGTGTACGGCATCGACGAGCTCGACCGCGCGATCGCCGACGGCGTCGCGCACGGCATGGTCAAGGTGCTCACGGTGCCGGGCAAGGACCGCATCCTCGGCGCGACCCTGGTGGGCGAGCATGCCGGCGACCTGATCGTCGAGTTCATCGCCGCCATGAAGCACGGCATCGGGCTGAACAGGATTCTCGGCACCATCCACATCTATCCCACGCTCGCCGAAGCAAACAAGTACGCCGCCGGGGTGTGGAAGAAGGCCCATGCGCCCGAAGGCGTGCTGCGCCAGGTCGAAAGATTCCACGCGTGGATGCGCGGCTGATCGCTGCCTGCCTGCTGCTGGCGGCTGCGCCGGCCCTCGCGTTCGATGACTCGCACGCCGCGTGGGATGGCCTGCTCAAGCGGCACGTCGTGCTCGCGCAGGACGCCAAGGCGTCGGCGCTCAGCTACGCGGGTATGGCGCAGGAGCGCGCCGCGCTGAAGAGCTACCTCGCCAGCCTCTCCGCAGTGAGCCGGGGGCAGTTCGATGCCTGGCCGAGGGCCCGGCAGATGGCTTTCCTCATCAACGCCTACAACGCCTTTACCGTCGAGAAAATCCTCACGCGCTATCCCGACATCCGCTCCATCTGGGACTTCGGCAAGGTGTTCGGCAATCCCTTCAAGGACGAGTTTTTCATGCTCCTGGGCGGGAAAACCAGCCTGGACGGGGTGGAGCACCGCATGCTTCGCCCCGTCTACAGGGACCCGCGCATCCACTACGCGGTGAACTGCGCCTCCATCGGCTGCCCGATGCTGCGCGAGGAGGCCTACGTCGGCGAGCGGCTGGAGCGCCAGCTCGAGGAGCAGGCGGTGAGATTCCTCTCCGACCGCAGCCGCAACCGCTACCGCGACGGGCGCCTGGAGCTGTCGAAGATCTTCGACTGGTTCAAGGAGGATTTCGAGCCGCGCGAGGGGTACTTCGCGCGCTACGCGGCCGTGCTGGGAGTGCCGGACAGGATCCCGCCGCTGAGCTTCCTCGACTACGATTGGTCACTGAACGACTCTCGGTCATCGTTCCGACGCTGAACGAGGCGCGGCACATCCGCGGCGCGCTCGAGGCGCTGGCGGCGCTGCGCCGGCGCGGCCATGAGGCGATCGTCGTCGACGGCGGCAGCGAGGATGGCACGCCGGAGCTCGCCGAACCGCATTGCGACCGGCTGATCCGCGCGGCGCGCGGCCGGGCCCTGCAGATGAACGCCGGCGCGCGCGCGGCGCGCGGCGATGCGCTGCTGTTCCTCCATGCCGACTGCCGCTTGCCGCAGGGCGTCGATGAATTGATTTTTTTCTCGTTGAAACGCCATGCCTGGGGGCGCTTCGACGTCA
>DASQGB010000319.1:0-9934 GCA_035632815.1 Burkholderiales bacterium
CCGGCCAGCGCATCGCGCCAGCCGGCGAGTGGCTGCTCGATAACTTCTACCTGATCGAAGAGCAGGTCCGCACCGCCCAGCGGCACCTGCCGCGCGCGTACAGCCGCGAGCTGCCGCGCCTCCTGAGCGGCCCTTCCGCGGGGCTGCCGCGCGCATACGACATCGCCCTCGAGGCCATCGCCCACGGCGACGGCCGCGTGGACCTCGAAAGCCTGCGCCGCTTCGTGGCGGCCTACCAGACGGTTGCGCCGCTCAAGCTCGGCGAGCTGTGGGCGATCCCCATCATGCTGCGCCTCGCGCTGCTCGAGAATCTGCGACGCGTGGCCTCGCGCCTTGCCGCGGCCACCACCGAGCGCAGCCGCGCCGGCGCCTGGGCCGACCAGATGCTGGCGACGGCTGCGAATGATCCGAAGAGCCTGGTGCTGGTGATTGCCGACATGGCGCGCTCGAACCCGCCGATGGTGAGCCCGTTCGTTGCCGAGCTGGCGCGCCGGCTGCAGGGGCAAAGCGCCGCGCTCGCGCTGCCGCTCACCTGGATCGAGCAGCGGCTTGCCGAATCCGGGGCGACCATCGAGCACCTGGTGCAGGCCGAGACCCAGGACCAGGCCGCCGACCAGGTATCGATGAGCAACAGCATCGGCAGCCTGCGCCTGCTGGGCGCGACCGACTGGCGCGAGTTCGTCGAGGCGATGAGCGTGGTCGAGCGCACGCTGCGCGAGGATCCTGTCTACGCCGCGATGGACTTCGCCAGCCGCGACCGCTACCGGCACGTGGTCGAGCAGATCGCGAAGCGCGGCGCCTCTTCGGAGCTCGACGTGGCGCGCCAAGCTCTCGCGCAGGCCCAGCTCGGCGGCGACGCGCGCAACTCGCATGTGGGCGCCTACCTCGTCGACAAAGTGCGCTTTCGGCGCGCTGCGTTACCTCTTTACTTGGGCGCGATCGCGCTCGCCTCGGCCCTCTTCACCTGGGGCCTTGCGGCAAACGCGCATGCCGACGGGGCGCACGGCTGGGGGCTGCTGCTCATCGCCCTGGTTTCGCTGCTCGCCACCAGCCAACTCGCCGTAGCGCTGGTGAACCGCCTGGCGATGGCGCTCGCGGTGCCGCATCCCTTGCCGAAGCTCGACTACTCCGGGGGAATACCGCCGCACTCGCGCACGCTGGCGGTGGTGCCGGCCCTGCTGGGAAGCGCCTCGCAGGTCGAGGACCTGCTCGAGGGGCTGGAAGTGCGTTTCCTTGCCAATCGCGACGCGCAGCTGCATTTCGGCCTGCTCACCGATTTCACCGATGCGCAGGTGGAAACACTGCCGCAGGACGCGGCGCTCGAGCAGCTCGCCGTCGAGGGCATCGAGGCGCTGAACCGCAAATACGGAGCCGACCGCTTCTTCCTGTTCCACCGGCCGCGCCGCTGGAATCCCGGCGAGCGCCTCTGGATGGGCTACGAGCGCAAGCGCGGCAAGCAGGCGGAGCTCAATTCCCTGCTGCGCGGCGGCTCGAAGCATCGCTTCTCGCAGGTGGTGGGCGAGACCTCGCTGCTGCCCGGCGTGAAATACGTCATCACGCTCGACACCGATACGCAATTGCCGCGCGACGCAGCGCGCGAGCTGGTGGGCGCCATGGCGCACCCGCTCAACCGCCCGCGCCACGACGAGCGCACCCACTGCGTCTGCGAGGGCTACGCCATCCTGCAGCCGCGCGTCGCAGTAAGCCTGCCGGCGAGCGGCCGCTCGCGCTATGCGCGCCTGTTCGGCGGCGAGTCGGGCATCGACCCGTACACGCGCACCGTGTCGGACGTCTACCAGGACCTCTTCGGCGAAGGCTCCTTCATCGGCAAGGGCATCTACGACGTCGATGCGTTCGAGCGCGCGCTCGACGGGCGCTTCCGCGAAAACCGCATCCTCAGCCACGACCTGCTGGAAGGCTGCCACGCGCGCTCGGGGCTGCTGAGCGACGTGCAGCTCTACGAGGAGTATCCCTCGAGCTATGGCGCGGACATGAGCCGCAGACACCGTTGGATGCGCGGCGACTGGCAGATCGCGCACTGGGCCTTCGCGCCGCTGTCGGCGCTGTCGCGCTGGAAAATATTCGACAACTTGCGGCGCAGCCTCGCGCCCGCGGCCCTAGTGCTGCTGCTTCTCGCCGGGTGGGCGGTGTTCGCCGATGCCGTGCTGTGGACCCTGGCGGCGGCTGCGATCCTGCTGGTGCCGCCGCTGATCGGCTCGCTCCAGGCGTGGCGCTCGACCGGGCGGCATTTCGCGCAAGTCGCTTTTTCGCTCGCCTGCCTGCCCTACGAAGCGCTCGTCGCCTTGGATGCGCTCGCGCGCACGGCGTGGCGGATGCTGATCGCGCGCAGGCTGCTCGAATGGACGCCTTCCGGAGAAGTCGGGCGCCGCGACGACCTCCTCGGATGTTTCCGCGCAATGTGGGTCGGCCCCGCGCTCGCCGCCGCCATGGCGATTTACCTCGCCGCAGAGCGGCCCGCAGTGCTGGCGGTGGCGGCGCCAATTCTCCTCCTGTGGCTCGCCTCGCCGCTGATCGCGTGGTGGGTCAGCCGGCCGCTGGCGCGCCGCGGCGCCGCGCTCAGCGGCGCGCAGGACGCGTTCCTGCGCGGCATCGCGCGCAAGACCTGGTCGTTCTTCGAGACCTTCATGGTCGCCGAAGACCATTGGCTGCCACCCGACAATTTCCAGGAGTTCCCCGCAGCGGTGGTGGCGCATCGCACCTCGCCCACCAACATGGGCCTCGCGCTGCTGGCGAATCTTTCGGCGTACGACTTCGGCTTCATCACCGCCGCAGAGCTCATCGAGCGCACCGCCAGGACGCTGGGCACGATGCAGCGGCTCGAGCGCTTCCACGGCCACTTCTACAACTGGTACGACACGCGCACGCTCATGCCGCTGCCGCCGCTCTACGTTTCCTCGGTGGACAGCGGCAACCTCGCGATGCACCTGCTCACCCTGCGCCAGGGCCTGCTGGCTCTGCGAGTCGATGCAGACGTAATAGCCGGGGCGGAACAGCTTGCGCAGCAGGCCGGCGAGCTCGCGCAGCAGGAATACGACTTTCTTTTCGATGCCGAGCGCCAGCTGCTCGCCATCGGCCACAACGTCACCGAGGGTCGGCGCGACACGAGCTACTACGATCTGCTCGCCTCCGAGGCGCGCGCCGCGAGCTTCGTCGCCATCGCGCAGGGCGAGCTGCCGCAGGAGAGCTGGTTCGCGCTCGGGCGCCTGCTGACCAGCACCGGGGGCGAGACCGCGCTGGTGTCATGGAGCGGCTCGATGTTCGAGTACCTGATGCCGCTGCTGGTGATGCCGGCGTACGAAGACACGCTGCTCGACCAGACCTGCCGCGCCGCGGTGGCGCGCCAGATCGCCTACGGCAGCCGGCGCGGCGTGCCCTGGGGCATGTCCGAGTCGGGCTACAACATGGTCGACGCCGGCCTCAACTACCAGTACCGCGCCTTCGGCGTTCCCGGCCTGGGACTCAAGCGCGGCCTGTCGGAGGACCTGGTCATCGCGCCGTACGCTTCGGCCCTCGCGCTGATGGTGGCGCCCGAGGCGGCGTGCGTGAATCTCGAGCGCCTCGCCGCCGAAGGCCTCGAAGGAGACTTCGGTTTCTACGAGGCGGTCGATTACACCCCTTCGCGCGTGCCGCGCGGGCAGGAAAGCGTCGTGGTGCGCTCCTACATGGCGCACCACCAGGGCATGATCCTCCTGTCGCTCGCCCACCTGCTGCTCGAGCGCCCGATGCAGCAGCGCTTTGCCGCCGATGCGCGCTTCCAGGCGACCCTGCTGCTGCTGCAGGAACGCATTCCGAAGCGTACGACGTTCCAGCTCAGCACCGCGGGGCGCTTCGACGCGCGCGCCGCCTCCTCTGGCGCGCCGGAGATGCCGATGCGGGTGCTGGCCGACCCCGACAGCGCTGTGCCGCAGGTGCAGCTCTTGTCGAACGGCCGCTACCACGTCATGGTCACCCACGCGGGCGGCGGCTACAGCCGCTGGAAGGACCTCGCCGTGACGCGCTGGCGCGAGGACGCGACCTGCGACAACTGGGGCAGCTTCTGCTACGTGCGCGACGAGGCGAGCGGGAAATTCTGGTCGACCGGGCACCAGCCGGCGCTCAAGCGCGCCGACACCTACGAGGCGATCTTCTCCGAAGCGCGCGCCGAGTTCCGCCGCCGCGACCATGATTACGACACGCATACCGAGATCGTGGTCTCGCCGGAAGACGACATCGAGCTGCGGCGCGTGCGCATCAGCAACCGGGCGAAGACCCGCAGGACGGTCGAGCTCACGAGCTATGCCGAGGTGGTGCTCGCTCCCCCCGCGGCGGACGCGCTGCACCCGGCGTTCAGCAACCTCTTCGTGCAGACCGAGATCGCGGTCGAGCGCCGGGCGATCCTCTGCACCCGCCGCCCGCGCTCGCTCGGCGATCACGCGCCGTGGATGTTCCACGCGATGGCGGTGCATGGCGCCGAGTGCACCGAGGTGTCCTACGAAACCGATCGCGCGCGGTTCATCGGCCGCGGGCGCAGCGTTGCTGCTCCGCAGGCGATGATCGATGCGGCGCTGTCGGGAAGCCAGGGCTCGGTGCTCGATCCGATCGTCGCGATCCGTAGCCGCATCACGCTCGAGCCCGGGCAATCGGCGACCATCGACATGGTCAGCGGCATCGGCGAGAGCCGCGAAGCCGCGTTGCATCTCGCAGGGAAGTACCAGGACCGGAACCTCGCGGACCGCGTGTTCGACCTTGCCTGGACGCACAGCCTGGTGACGTTGCGCCAGATCAACGCCACCGAGTCCGACGCGCAGCTCTACGGGAGGCTGGCGAGCTCGGTGCTCTACGCCAACGCGTCGCTGCGCGGCGAGAGCGGGGTGCTGGTGAAGAACCGCCGCGGGCAGTCCGGCCTGTGGGGCTACGGCATTTCCGGCGACCTGCCGATCGTGCTGCTGCGCATCGGCGACGTGGCGAGCATCGATCTGGTGCGTCAGCTGGTGCAGGCCCACGCCTACTGGCGCCTGAAAGGGCTGGCGGTGGACCTGATGATCTGGAACGAAGACCACGCCGGCTACCGCCAGGTGCTGCAGGACCAGATCATGGGCCTCATCGCCGCGGGCATCGAGGCGCACGTGGTGGATCGGCCCGGCGGTATCTTCGTGCGGCGCGCCGAGCAGATCGCCGACGACGACCGGATCCTGTTCCAGGCGGTGGCGCGCGCGGTGCTCAGCGACGGGCAAGGCACGCTCGCGGAGCAGATCGAGCGCCGCGCGGCGCCGCCGGTGAAGATGGCGCGCCTCAAGCCGACCCAGGGCAGGAAAGGAGAGGCTCGGGCCGCACCGGTCGAGCGCGATCTGCGCTTCTTCAACGGTCTGGGCGGCTTCACGCCCGATGGCCGCGAGTACGTAATCACCATGGCGCCCGGGCAGATCACGCCCGCGCCCTGGGTGAACGTGCTTGCGAACCCCCAGTTCGGCAGCGTCATCTCGGAAAGCGGCCTCGCCTACACCTGGAGCGAGAACGCCCATGAGTCGCGCCTCACGCCCTGGGGCAACGACCCGGTAAGCGATGCGAGCGGCGAAGCGTTCTACCTGCGCGATGAAGACAGCGGCGAGTTCTGGTCGCCTGCGCCGCTGCCCTGCCGCGGCGAGGGCCCTTACGTCACCCGGCACGGCTTCGGCTACAGCATCTTCGAGCATACCGAGGGCGGCATCCGCTCCGAGCTCAAGGTTTATGTCGACCTCGAGGTGGCGGTCAAATACTCGGTACTCAAAATCGCCAACGAGTCGGGCCGTGCGCGCCGGCTGTCCGCCACCGGCTACGTCGAATGGGTGCTGGGCGACCTGCGGCCCAAGACCGCGATGCACGTGGTCACCGAGATCGACCCCGCCAGCGGCGCGCTGTGCGCGCGCAACCCCTATAGCACCGAGCTCGCCGAGCGGGTCGCATTCTTCGACGTCGACGATGCGAGCCGCAGCCTGACCGGGGATCGCAGCGAGTTTCTCGGGCGCAACGGGACGCTCGGCAATCCGGCCGCGCTGCGCCGCGCGCAGCTCTCCAACCGGGTCGGGGCGGCCTACGATCCCTGCGGAGCGATTCAGGTGGCCTTCGAGCTCGCCCCCGGGCAGCAGCGCGAGGTCATCTTCCGGCTCGGCGTCGCCGGCCGGCGCAGCTCGGAGGACGCCGGCAAGCTCGCGCGCCGTCTGCGCGGCGCCGCGGCTGCGCGCAGCGCGCTGGAAAAAGTGCAGCACTACTGGACCCGCACGCTGGGCGCGGTGCAGGTGGAAACGCCCGATCCGTCGATCGACGTGCTGGCCAACGGCTGGCTCGTATACCAGACCCTCGCCTGCCGCCTCTGGGCGCGCAGCGGCTACTACCAGTCGGGTGGCGCCTTCGGCTTCCGCGACCAGCTGCAGGACAGCATGGCGCTGGTGCATGCGGAGCCGGCGCTCGCCCGCGAACAGCTGCTGCGCGCGGCGTCGCGCCAGTTCGTCGAAGGCGATGTGCAGCACTGGTGGCATCCACCCTCGGGCCGCGGCGTGCGCACGCATTGCTCGGACGATTTCCTGTGGCTGCCCGCGGCGGCCTGCCGCTATGTGCTCGCTTCGGGCGATGCCGCGGTGCTCGACGAGCCGGTCGCCTTCCTCGAAGGGCGCCCGGTCAATCCCGAGGACGACTCTTACTATGATTTGCCGTCCCGTTCCGGCGAGTCGGCCACCCTCTACGAGCACTGCGTGCGCGCCATCCTGCGGGGCTTGCGCTTCGGCGAGCACGGCCTGCCGCTAATCGGCTCGGGCGACTGGAACGACGGCATGAACATGGTCGGTGCCGGCGGCAAGGGCGAAAGCGTCTGGCTGGGGTTCTTCCTGCACCAGGTGCTGCTCGAGTTCGCCGAGCTGGCGCGCAGCCGCGACGATGCGTCCCTCGCCGGGCGCTGCCGCACCGAGGCAGAAAGGCTGCGCCGCAACCTCGAGCAGCACGGCTGGGACGGCGAGTGGTACCGGCGCGCGTACTTCGACGACGGCACAGCGCTTGGCTCCGCCGCCAACGCCGAGTGCCAGATCGATTCCATCGCGCAAAGCTGGTCGGTGCTCTCTGGTGCCGGCGATGCCGCGCGCTCGCGACGCGCCATGCAAGCGCTGGACCAACGCCTGGTGCGCCGCGAGCATCGGCTGGTGCAGCTTCTCGACCCGCCGTTCGACACCTCGCCCCTGAATCCTGGCTATATCAAGGGCTACGTCCCTGGGGTGCGCGAGAACGGCGGGCAGTACACCCACGCCGCCATCTGGGCCGCGATGGCCTTCGCACAGATGGGCGACCACAAGCGCGCGTGGGAGCTTGCCGCCATGATCAACCCGGTCAACCACGCCAGCTCCGCTCGCGCGATAGCCGTCTACAAGGTCGAGCCCTACGCCGTTGCCGCCGACGTCTACGCGGTCGCGCCGCACACCGGCCGCGGCGGCTGGACCTGGTACACCGGCTCGGCGGGCTGGATGTACCGGCTGATCGTGGAATCCCTGCTGGGGTTGCGGCGCGAAGGCGACACGCTGCGCATCGCGCCCTGCCTGCCCGCGGACTGGCCAGGCTTCAAGCTGCGCTATCGCTATGGCGACACTTTCTTCGACATCCAGGTGCGCAACGACGGCGCCGAAGGCAGCGCGCAAAGCGACCACACGATTGCCCTCGTCGACGACGGCCAGGAGCACCGCATCGACGTGAAAATCGGGGTCAGACCCCGAATCGTCAAGATCGCCTAGATGGACCCTTGAACGGCTAGCCGCCCGTACGGGCGGAGAGCTCGTGCACGACCACGCCCTCCATCGGGTCGACGGGCGCATCCCACGGCGCGCGTTCGATCATCCGCCGGGCGTCCGCGAGGCCGGCTTCGCAGCGAAAGCGGATGCCGGCGGCGCTGAAGTCGAGGTCCTTCAGGTAGTCCTCGCCGTCGAGCGCCGGCGCGAGCAGGCGCACGACGTGCATCGTCGTGCCGCAGCCCCAGGAGGCGAGCTCCCGGCATTTTTTTTGTTTTTCAGCCGAAAGGTTCTTCGCCAGCTCGCGGATCACATGCCGCAGCCGGTGGATCTGCTTCTGGCGGGCGATGTGGCTGTCGGCGCGGCTCGCATACTGGATGTCCTTCTGCCGCGCCATCACCTGCCAGATCGATTCGGGCTCGTGCCCGGTGGGCTGCCAGACGTTGACGCTGAAGATCAGCGAGTCGCGCCGCGGCTTGTCGTCGAGCACCGCCTCGAGCGGCGTGTTGGAGTACAGGCCTCCGTCCCAGTAGGCATCGCCGTCGACCCGGATCGCCGGAAAGGCCGGCGGCAGCGCGCCCGAAGCCATCACCTCCTCGAGGCCGAGGGCGGCGTCGCGGCTGTCGAAGTACCGCATCTCGCCGCTCTTCACGTTCACCGCGCCGACCGTGAGGCGGGGCCGCGCGGCATTGAGCACGTCGAAATCGACGAGCGATGAGAGCGTCTCGTGCAGCGGCGCGGTGTCGTAGTACGACGCTGCATCCAGCCCGACGCGCGCTTGCCAGCCACCCCAGGCGGGCAGCCGCGGCGAGAAAAACCCTGGTATGCCGCCCACCAGCGTCGAGAAGTACTGCAAAGCCTGGAATTGCGGTTCCCGCTGAAAGCGCGACCAAAGCTCGCGCAGCCGCGGCAGGCGCTCGCCAGGCTTGTTGCCGGCAATGATGGCGCCGTTGATCGCGCCGATCGAGGTGCCGATCACCCAGTCGGGCTCGATGCCCGACTCGTGGAGCGCCTCGTACACGCCGACCTGGTAGGCACCGAGCGCTCCGCCGCCCTGCAGCACCAGCACCACCTGGCCCGCAGGCTTGGTCTGAAGTTTTGCCATTTTTACTGCGCAGTCCAGCCGCCGTCGATCGACAATATGGCGCCAGTCATCGACGCCGCCTCCTGCGAGCAGAGGAACGCGGCGAGGCCCGCGACCTCCTCGACGGCGACAAACCTTTTCGTCGGCTGCGCGGCGAGCAGCACGTCGCGCTTCACCGCCTCTGCGGTGATGCCGCGCGCTTTCGCGGTGTCGGGGATCTGCTTCTCCACCAGCGGCGTGAGCACGTAGCCCGGGCAGATGGCGTTCACCGTGATGCCGCGCTCGGCCACCTCCAGCGCCACCGTCTTGGTGAAGCCGGCGATGCCGTGCTTCGCCGCGACGTAGGCAGACTTGAACGGGCTCGCCACCAGCGCGTGCGCCGAGGCGATGTTCACGATGCGCCCCCAGCCCCTGGCCTTCATCGCCGGCAGCGCCGCGCGCACCGTGTGGAAGGACGACGACAGGTTGATCGCGATGATCGCGTCCCACTTGTCGAGGGGGAACTCATCGACCGGGGCGACGTGCTGGATGCCCGCATTGTTCACCAGCACGTCGACCGCGCCGAACTGCGCGATCGCCTTGGCCAGCATCGCGGCAATCGCGGCAGGCTTGGTCATGTCCGCGGCGTCGTAGATCACGTTCACCCGGTATCTGGTTTTCAATTCCGTCGAAATACGTTCTATTTCGCTGCGCTCGCCGAAACCGTTCAGCACGATATTGGCGCCCTCGGCGGCCAGGCGCGTCGCGATGCCCAGGCCGATGCCCGACGTCGAGCCCGTGACCAGGGCGGTTTTTCCTTTGAGCATGAAATGTTCCTTGTTTCAGGATGACTCAGCGGTCTTCGGCGTCCCGCATGTCCTGTTCCAACAGCACTCCGCGTCCTCGATCTGTAATTGCAAGACCGCCGCTGCTTGCCGGTGTTACGAGCCCGAACGCGCGAAGCCTGCACGCAATTTCCTCTGGAACCGGCGGCGGATCCCGTGTCGCATCGGTCGCTGCCTGAATCTTGCGGAGCTCGTCGAAATCCTCCGGCATGAGATTCGGGTTCGCGGCCTTCATCCCTTGCCAGCTTAGTCTAGAAGCGCCTGATGCCTGGGAAGTCGGC
>DASQGB010000320.1:0-12911 GCA_035632815.1 Burkholderiales bacterium
AGCCCTTCACGCGCGCGAATCGAAGAGCGAGGCCGGCGGGGTAATGCGGGCTTTCCTGGATGTCGTTGAAGGCGATCTCGACCACCAGCTCGGGACGCACGCGCACCGTGTGCTCGTCGCGCGCCGTCTCGCGCGCGAGAAACTCGCGCGTCTGCCAGGCTAGCAGCTCGTCGGTGAGGCCCTTGAAGGTCTTGCCCAGCATGACGAAGCCGCCGCTTTGCGGGTCGCGCGCGCCCAGGTGCAGGTTCGACAGCCAGCCGCGCCTGCGGCCATGGCCCCATTCCGCCGCGATGACCACCAGGTCGAGCGTGCGCGCGCGCTTCACCTTGAGCCAGCTTGCGCCGCGGCGCCCCGCCTCGTACGGCGCATCGAGAGCCTTGGCCACGATGCCTTCGTGACCGTGCGCCAGGGCGTCGGCATAGAACGCCTGCGCCTTTGCGAGCTCGTTCGTAACCAGGGACGGGGTGGCACCCTCAGGAAGCACAGCGCGCAGGACGTCATGCCGTTCGAGCGCGCCACGATCGACCAGCGCCTCGCCGTCGCGCAGCAAGCAGTCGAAGAAGAACACCGACAGCGGCAGCTCGCGCTGCGAGGGCTCGATGTCGAGCTTGCGGCCGAAGCGGCGCATCGTCACCTGGAAGGGATGCGGCCTGCCGTCGGGGCGCAGCGCGATCGCCTCGCCGTCGAGGATAAGCGATTGCGCTTTTGCGCTCTTCAAGGCTTCTCCCACTTCAGGTACAGCGGCGGTCACATCGTTCAGATTGCGCGTGAACACGCGCACATCGCCGCCGGACTTGTGGACCTGGACGCGTGCGCCGTCGAGCTTCCATTCGAGGAGCGCCTCGTCAAGCGCGGCCAGCGCGCTCGCCACGTCCTCGGCGGGCTGGGCGAGCATCGGCAGGACCGGCTGCATGAGGCGGACCGCGAACGCCTGCAGCGCGGTCTCGCCGCCGGTCAGCGCCGCCTGCGCCACGGCGGCGATGCCGCCGGCGAAGGTCGCTGCCCTGCGCAGCTCAGCGGGCGGCAGCTGCGCCGCCGCCGCCACGGCTTCGAGCATCACCCCTTCCAGCGCGCCCTGGCGCAGCTCGCCGACGATGAGGCGCACGAGGAAATCCTGCTCCTCGGCCGTAGCCTGGCCGAACAACCGGCTCAGCAGCTCGCCGCGGCGTGTTGAGGCGCCTTTGCCCTTGATTTTCTTAAGTTCAGCAAATGACGCATCGACAACTCGCAAAGTCAGGGTAGGCGCTGCTGCCGGTTTGCCGCGAACCGACTGAAGAACTGCATAACCCAGCGAAAGCTTGCCCTGCTGCGTTTCGCCGCTCAGCCACGCGATGGCGATGCCGATCTCCTCGGGCTCGAGCTGCCTGAGGAACTCGGCCAGCTCGCGCACCTTGGCCAGCCGGCTCGCCGTTGCGGCGACGCGCGCCGAGGCGCGCACGGCATCGGCAAGCAGGGTCACGCCGCGGCGTCGGCGGGCAGCCCCAGCATCAGCGTAAGAAGCAGGTGCAGCTTGTCGCGCAGCTGGCGCCGGTCGACGATCATGTCGATTGCGCCCTTTTCGAGCAGGAACTCGGCGCGCTGGAAGCCCTCGGGCAGCTTCTGCCGCACCGTCTGCTCGATGACGCGCGGGCCGGCAAAGCCGATCAGCGCTTTCGGCTCGGCGATGACCACGTCGCCGATCATCGCGAAGCTGGCCGATACGCCGCCCATCGTCGGGTCCGCCAGCACCGAGATGAACGGCAGGTGCCGCTCGGCGAGATCGGTGAGCGCCGCGGTGGTCTTGGCCATCTGCACGAGCGACAGCGCGCCTTCCTGCATGCGCGCGCCGCCCGAGGCGGTGACGCACACGAAGGGCAGCTTCTGCTCGATCGCCACCCGCACGCCGCGCACGAAGCGCTCGCCCACCACCGAGCCCATGGAGCCGCCCATGAAATCGAACTCGAAGGCCGCGCACACCACACCGAGCGCCTTGATCGAGCCCTGCATCACCACCAGCGCATCGCCTTCGGCGGTCTGCTCCTGCGCCTCGGACAGGCGCTCCGCGTAGCGCCGCGAGTCCTTGAACTTGAGCGGGTCGAGCGGCAGCACCTCGGCGCCGATCTCGAAGCGGCCGTCGGCGTCGAGAAGGGCGTCGAGGCGCGGGCGCGCGCCGAAGCGTTCGTGGTGACCGCACTTCGGGCAGACGTTCAGGTTCTTTTCGAGATCGGTGCTGTACAGGACGGCGTCGCAGGACGCGCATTTGGTCCACAGCCCCTCGGGCACCGTCTTGCGCGCGCCGCCGCCGCTGCGCTGGATTTTCGGCGGCAGGAGCTTCTGCAGCCAGCTCATGCGTCGAGCGCTTCCCGGATGGGTTTCAGAAAGGCCTTCACTCTGGAGACGGCCTGGTCCGCGGCCCCGGATTCGATCTCCTGGATGATGCGGCTGCCGATGACCACCGCGTCGGCGCTCTGGGCCGCGCGGCGGGCCGAAGCGGCGTCGCGGATGCCGAAGCCCACGCCGATCGGCAGGCGCGTGGCGGCGCGGATTTTCGTAATGCGGGCGGCGACGTCCGACAGGTCGAGGTGCGCGGCGCCGGTGACGCCGCGCAGCGATACGTAATACAGGTAGCCGCTGCCGATGCGCGCCACGTCGTGGATCCGCTTGTCGGTCGAGGTGGGGGCCAGCAGGAAAATCGGGTCGATGCCGCTTTTCTTCGCCAGCGCGGAAAACTCGACGCACTCCTCTGGAGGGTAGTCCACCACGATCACCCCATCGACAGCCGCCGCTTGCGCCCCTGCGAGGAATTTTTCGGTCCCCATCGCCTCGATCGGATTGGCGTAGCCCATCAGCACGATCGGCGTGGCGCCGTCCTGCTTTCGAAATTCAGCCGCGAACGCCAGCACATCGCAAAGACCTATTCCATGCTTGAGCGCGCGCTCGCCCGAGCGCTGGATCACGGGGCCGTCGGCCATCGGGTCCGAGAACGGCACGCCGAGCTCCAGGATGTCGGCGCCCGCCTCGACCAGCGCGCGCATCAGCGGCACGGTGAGCGAGGGCTGGGGGTCGCCGGCGGTGATGTACGGAATCAGCGCCTTGCGAGCGCCCTTGCGCAGCGAGTCGAAGCGGCCCTGGATGCGCGACATCCTCAGAGCTGCATCCCCGAGCGTTGCGCGACGGTTTGCATGTCCTTGTCGCCCCGGCCCGAGAGATTGACCAGCAGGATTGCGTCTTTAGGCATGACGCGTGCGAGCTTCATGGCATGCGCGACAGCGTGCGCGGATTCGAGCGCCGGGATGATGCCTTCGCTGCGGCACAGCTCGTGAAACGCCGCGAGCGCCTCGTCGTCGGTCACCGCCACATATTCGGCGCGCCCGCTGTCCTTCAGCCAGGCGTGCTCGGGGCCGACGCCCGGGTAATCGAGGCCGGCGGAGATCGAGTGCGTCTCGCTGATCTGGCCGTTGCTATCCTGCAGGAGATACGTGCGGTTGCCGTGCAGCACGCCTGGCCTGCCGGCGCACAGCGACGCGGCGTGCTTTCCGGTTTCGAGGCCCTCGCCGGCCGCCTCCACGCCGATGAGCTTGGTTTTTTCGTGCTTTATGTACGGATAGAAAATGCCCATCGCGTTGGAGCCGCCGCCGACGCAGGCGAGCACCGCGTCGGGCTGGCGTGCGGCGATCTGCGGCATCTGCGCGAGGCATTCCTCGCCGATGACGCATTGAAAATCGCGCACCATCATCGGGTAGGGGTGGGGCCCGGCAACCGTGCCGATGATGTAGAAGGTGCTCTCGACGTTGGTGACCCAGTCGCGCATCGCCTCGTTAAGCGCGTCCTTGAGCGTCCTCGAGCCGGACTCGACCGGCACCACCTTCGCACCCAGCAGCTTCATGCGGTACACGTTCTGCACCTGGCGCCTGACGTCTTCGGTGCCCATATAGACCACGCACTCCATGCCGTAGCGCGCGGCCACCGTGGCGGCGGCCACGCCGTGCATGCCGGCTCCGGTCTCGGCGATGACTCGCGGCTTGCGCATGCGCCGCGCGAGCAGCGCCTGGCCGATGGTGTTGTTGATCTTGTGGGCGCCGGTGTGATTCAAGTCCTCGCGCTTGAGGTAGATCTGCGCCCCGCCGCATTTCTCCGACAGACGGCGCGCGTGATACACGGGGGTCGGACGGCCGACGTAGTGCTTGAGCTCGTGGCGCAACTCGGCCTCGAATGCGGCATCCTTGCGCGCCTGCTCGTAGGCCGCGCGCAGCTCCTCGAGCGCCGCGGTGAGCGTCTCGGCGACGAACGCTCCGCCGTAAGGGCCGAAGTGGCCGCGCGCATCGGGCAAGTCATACATCTGCATTCCTGACCTCTTCGATGAAGGCGGCGATTTTCGCGGCGTCCTTGATTCCCTTCGCGGACTCGACCCCGCTCGAGACATCGACGCCCCAGGGGCGCACCCGGCGGACTGCTTCGGCGACGTTGTCGCGCGCCAGCCCGCCGGAGAGAATGAGAGGCCGGTCGCGCCGGGCGGGCACCAGCGACCAGTCGAAGCTCTCGCCCACTCCGCCGTACGCCTCGACGAAGCTGTCGAGCAGCCACGCCGCGGCGCCGGAGAATGGGCGCAGGTATTCTAGCAAATCGACCCCGGTGCTCACCCCGCTTTTTACCCTGCAGGCCTTGACGTAAGGCATGCCGAACTGGGCGCAGAACTGCGGCGTCTCATCGCCGTGGAACTGCAGCATCGCCGGGACCAGGCGGCCGATCACCTGGGCCACCTGCGCGGCGTCCGGATTGACGAACAGCGCCACCGTCTGCACGAACGGCGGCAGCGCCTGGCGGATGTCGAGCGCGCGCTCGGCGGAGAGATACCGCGGGCTGCGCGGGTAGAACACCAGCCCGATCGCGTCGGCGCCGGCCTGCGCCGCCGCCAGCGCGTCAGCGGGGCGCGTGATGCCGCAGATCTTGATCCGGGTCCTCATTGCGGCAGCCCCCAACGGGCCTCGTATTCGACTTTCTCCAGGTACAAGCCTTCCGGGCCGAAGGTCGGAGCGGCGCGCGCGCGATCGCGCGATTCGAGCACTTCCTTCACCCAGCCGGCCGGATGCTTGCCCTTGCCGACATAGACCAGCGTGCCGACGAGGTTGCGCACCATGTGATGCAGAAATGCGTTTGCGCGCACCACGAATTCGATGTTCTCTCCTGCGTGATTTATGTGAAATGCATGGATAGCGCGCACGGGCGACTTCGCCTGGCACTCGGCGGAGCGAAACGCCGAGAAGTCGTGCTCTCCCACCAGCAGCAGGGCCGCTTCGCGCATGGCCTGCGCGTCGAGCGGCAGGTGGAACCAGCCAAGGTATGGGCCCTGCAGCGCGGGCCGCACCGGACGGTTCAGCAGCACGTAACGGTAAATTCGCGCCGTAGCGCTGTAGCGGGCGTGGAAGTCTCCCGCAACTTCCCTCGACCACAGGACCGCAACTGAATCGGGCAGGAAGGCGTTGACGCCACGCACCCAGGCGGGTTGCGGCCGCATGGCTTCAGTGTCGAAGTGCACCACCTGCTCGCGGGCATGGACGCCGCGATCGGTCCTGCCGGCGCAGCTCACCGCCACCGGCGCGCCCGCGATGGCGCCTAGCGCAAGCTCGAGCGCGTCTTGCACCGCGCCGCCGCCGGGCTGGGTCTGCCAGCCGAGGAAGCGGCTGCCATCGTACTCGAGTCCTAAAGCTATTCTGATAAGACCTAAGCCAGCTTGGCGAGCAACTGCTGCGCCTGGCCCTTCTGCGCCGCATCGCCGTCCTTCATGACCTCGTTCAGCAGCTCGCGCGCGCCGTCCTTGTCGCCCATTTCCTGGTACGCCTTGGCGAGATCGAGCTTGGTGGCGACCTCCTGCCATTTCGGGTCGCTGCTCGCCGGGCCCGCCGCAGGCTCGCCGGCGGAGCCCAGATCGAGGCTGATCGTGGACAGATCCATCGCCGGCGCCGACGCCTTCTCGGGCTCGGACTTCTTCTCGTCAAGGTCGAGCTTGAGGTCGAAATCCAGACCTGCGTCGGGCGCCGATGCGGCCGGCGCGGCGGACGCTGGAGCTGCGGGCTTTTTCTCTTCGCCGCCCAGATCCAGATTGAAGTCCATGCCGCCGTCGGCCATCGTCTTATCGGGGTCGGGCGCATTGGCCAGGGTGGGCTGGTCTTGCGCCGCCCGCACTGCGCTGACATCGAAATCCACGCCGGTGGCAGTCGAGCCCTTGTGCGGCTCGTCGAACGAGATGTCCGGGGCGGGCCCGCCTTGCTGGCTCGCGCCGCCGAGGTCGAAGTCGAGCGCGGGCGCCGGCGCCGCGGCTGCGGCGGCGGTCGCCGCGGCTGCAGCGGCGCCGCCGGCCGAGGCATAAAGGCCGTTCTGCGGATCGATCGAGCGGCCGAGCGCGGCGGCCTTTTCCCACTCGGGGCCGGCGCCGTTGGTCAGGGCTTTGAGCTTCAGCGCGGTCTGCTCGAACGACTGGCTGTCCTTGCGCTGCGCATAGATCTCGAGCAGCTTGGCATGGACCGCGGTGCGCTTGGCATCCTTCTGCAGCGCCTCCTTCAGGATCTCCTCGGCTTGAGCATCGCGGCCGTACGCCATGTAGACGTCAGCTTCGGCAATCGGGTCCACTTCCTCTGCTGCCATGCCCGCCGGAGCCTGGCTGACCGAGGTTTCCGAAAGCGCTGGATTCGCCAAGCCGGGTTCCGCCAATGTGGAGCCCCCGGCGCCTCCTGCGGCGGCTGCGCCGAGCACGCTGGTCTGGAAGTTTGCCTGCGTTGCCTTCTTGCGCCGCCACGCGAGTAGCGCATAGCCGGCCAGCAGCAGGATGACCAAGCCGACGCCGCCGAGGAGCATGGGATCCTCGGTGTACTCCTCGAGCATGCTGCGCTCCGGAGCCGCCTTGGGTGCGGGCTTGGGCACCGGTTTGGCTGCCGGCTTGTCCGGGGCTTGCGCGACCGGACCGGGTGCCGGAGCCGGAACCGGCGCGGCGGCAGGTTCCGGCGCCTTCGCGGCGGGCGCTGGGGCGGCGGGCGCTGGGGCGGCCGGCGCGGTTGCGGGTGGCGTGGGCGCGGGTGCAGGCGCGGGCTTGGCCGCGGCTTTCTTCTGCAGCTCGGCCAGCTGCTGGTTCTGCAGCTCGAGCAGCTTCTGCAAGTCGGCGACGTTCTTCTCCAGATCGGTGACGCGCGACTGGGATTCCCTGAGCGCGCGCTCGCGCGCGGCGAGGTCATCCTCGCGCGCCGCTTTTGCGGCCGGCGTTGCCGGCACCTTCGGATCGGCTTTCGAGAGCCGCACCTGGTCCTGCGCGGCGGCTGGAGGCGGAGCTTGCGGCTTGGGCTCGATTTTTCCGGCGACCTCGCGCTGCCCGGCGGCCGCCTCGGCAGGCTTCGGTACCGCAGCGAGACGGCTACGGTACTCGGCGAACTGCGCTGCGTGGGTCTTGACCAGCTGGTCGGCCTCGGCGCTGTCGATCGCGCCCGGCGACTGCGCGCTGGGAATGTTGAGGATGCGTCCGGCGCGCACGAGGTTGATGTTGCCGCGGATGAAGGCGTCCTCGTTGGCGCGATAGATGGCGATCAGCATCTGGTTGAGCGTGACGCCCGGGGGCAGGTTGCGCCGCGCGATGGCGCCGAGCGTGTCGCCCTTCTTGACTTCGTGCGTTCCACCCGGCGCCGGGGGCTGAGCGGCCGGGGTCGCGGGTGCGGGGGCTGCCGCCGCGGGTGCGGGCGTCGTGTCCGGGGCCGGCGAAGCTGGGGCCGGAACCGCAGGGGTCGGCGCGGCTGCAAGCGGCTTCGCCTCCATCGGCGGCGCGGGCTTGGGCTCTGCCGGCGCGGCGGGCTTCGGAGGCGTCGGGGGGGCGGCGGCGATAGCCTGGCGCGCTTTGTATTCAGGCGGGTCGAGCAGGACCGTGTACTCGCGCACCAGCCGCCCGGTCGGCCATTGGAGCTCGATCAGGAGCTCGACGAAAGGCTCATTTACGGATTGCGGCGTGGTGACCCGCAGGATCGGACGACCTGCGCGGCGCTCGATCGCGAAGCGCACACCGACGAGCGCGGCGCTGGGCTCGATCCCCGCCTGCTGATACGCCTCGGGCGGAGCGAGGCGAGCGACCAGGCCTTCCTCTTCGCCCTTCTGCAAGGAAACGATCTCGATCTCGGCGTTGAGCGGCTGGCCCAGAGGCGACAGGACCGTCAGCTTGCCGAGTCCCGCCGCATGGGCAGCAAGCGGCACCGCGAACCAAAGCGCGGCCGCAAGTATGGCGCTGGTTATCGATCTGCCCACGGTCTCCCCACGCTTCAGTCTTCTTAGTAACCGGACCAAGTAACATAACATCATGGTCTTACGGCTGCAAGTTGAGAAATTTTCTCGGTTTGCTACCGCTTCAGTCCGGCTTCCAAGAGGATTCGCAACATACGGCGCAGCGGCTCGGCCGCGCCCCAGAGCAGCTGGTCCCCGACCGTAAAGGCGGCAAGGTACTCCGGCCCCATCGGCAGCTTGCGCAGCCTGCCCACCGGCACGGAAAGCTTGCCGGTGACCGCTGCGGGCGTCAGCTCGGCGAGGGATTCCTCGCGCCGGTTCGGCACTACCCTCACCCAGTCGTTCGCCTCCGCGAGGATCCCTTCGATCTCGTCGAGCGGTACGGCTCGCCGCAGCTTTACGGTAAGCGCCTGGCTATGGCAGCGCATGGCGCCGACGCGCACGCAGACCCCGTCCACGGGAACGGCAGTGCCGTTACGGCCGAGGATTTTGTTGGTTTCGGCCTGCCCCTTCCATTCCTCGCGGCTCTGCCCGTTGCCGAGGTCCTCGTCGATCCAGGGCAGCAGGCTGGCCGCCAGCGGATAGCCGATGCTTTCCTTTGGCAGCTCGCGGGACCGGATCGAAGCGGTGACCCTCCGGTCGATGTCGAGGATAGACGCGGCGGGATCCTCGAGCATGGCCTTCGCGTCGTCGCCGATCATGGCCATCTGCGCCACCAAGTCGCGCATGGCAGCCGCGCCCTGGCCGGAGGCGGCCTGGTAGGTCATGCTGGTCATCCACTCGATTTCGTCGCGCTGGAACAGCCCCGCCATCCCCATCAGCATCAGGCTGACGGTGCAGTTTCCGCCGATGAAGTTCCTGATCTCATTCTTGAGGGCTTTCTTTATCAGCGGCATGTTGACCGGATCCAGAATGATGGCCGCGTCGTCCTGCATGCGCAGCGTGCGGGCTGCATCGATCCAGTAACCCTTCCAGCCCTGCCGGCGCAGCTGCGGATAGATCTCCTTGGTGTAGTCGCTGCCCTGGCAAGAGATGATCAGCGGCAGCGCCTTCAGCGCGGCGAGATCCTTCGCGTCCTCGACGGGCCCGGTGTCCCTGCCGATCGCCGGACCCTGGCCGCCTGCCTGGGAAGTGGAGAAGAACACCGGCTCGACATGATCGAAGTCGCGTTCCTCGCGCATGCGCTGCACGAGCACCGAGCCCACCATGCCCCGCCAGCCGACGATGCCGACTCTCAACATGGCGCTAGTTTAAGGCGGCGAGGACCGCGGCGCCCATTTCTTCGGTGCCGACGCTGCGGGTGCCGGCGGTGTGGATATCGGCGGTGCGCAGGCCGTCGCGCAAGACCTTGCGAACCGCCCCCTCTATGCGGCGTGCCGCCTCTTCCTGCTGAAACGAATACCTAAGCATCATGGCCGCGGACAGGATCGTGGCGAGGGGGTTCGCCACCCCGCGCCCGGCGATGTCGGGCGCCGAGCCGTGGATCGGCTCGTACAGGCCCTTGCCGTTGGCGTCGAGCGACGCCGACGGCAGCATGCCGATCGAGCCAGTCAGCATCGAGGCCTCGTCGGAGAGGATGTCGCCGAACAGGTTGCCGGTGAGGATGACGTCGAACTGCTTCGGGTTTCTCACCAGCTGCATCGCGCAGTTGTCGACGTACATGTGGGTCAGCTCGACGTCCCGGTAATTCGTCGATTCTTGAATGACGACCTCGCGCCAGAGCTGCGATGTCTCCAGCACATTGGCCTTGTCTACCGAGCACACCCGCGCGCGGCCGCCTTTCTTGCGGCGTCGCGCCGCATCGAACGCCACCCGCGCGATGCGGCGGATCTCGGGTTCGCTGTATCGCATGGTGTCGAACCCCTCTCGCACTTCACCAAGTCTCCTGATACCGCGGGGCTCGCCGAAGTAAATGTCTCCCGTGAGCTCACGCACGATCAGGAGGTCGAGGCCTGCCACCACCTCGGGCTTCAGCGCGGAGGCGGCGGCGAGCTCGGCGTGCACCTGCGCCGGACGCAGGTTGGCGAAGAGGCCCAGGGCCTTGCGCAGGCCGAGGATCGCCTGCTCGGGGCGCTTCGCACGCTCGAGCGTGTCGTAGCGCGGATCGCCGACGGCGCCGAACAGGATCGCGTCGGCTCCTTTCGCAATTTTCAAGGTACTTGCAGGCAGCGGGTCACCGGCGGCCTCGTAGCCCGCGCCGCCGACAGCCGCCTCCTCCAGCTCCAGGGGAAGCTTCAGATGAAGCAAAACCTTCTTTGCCTGCGCAATGATTTCCGGCCCGATGCCGTCACCGGGCAGGACTGCGATCTTCATCCTAGAAATACCAGGGATGCTGCGCTTTGCGCTGCGCCTCGAAGGCGCGGATCTTGTCCGCGTGGCGCAGCGTGAGGCTGATCTCGTCGAGCCCGTTGAGCAGGCAGTATTTGCGGAACGCGGTGATATCGAAGCGCATCGAGCTCGAGCCGTACGACACGCGCTGCTGCTCGAGATCGACCGTCAGCCTGAAGCCCGGGAACGCGGCGCACTCGTGGAACAGGTGCTCCACCTCGGCCTCCGACAGCGCCACCGGCAGGAACCCGTTCTTGTAGGAGTTATTGAAGAAGATGTCGGCGAACGACGGCGCGATCACGCAGCGAAAGCCGTAATCCATCAGCGCCCACGGCGCATGCTCGCGCGAGGAGCCGCAGCCGAAGTTCTTGCGCGCGAGCAGGATCTGCGCCCCCTTGTAGCGCGGCTGGTTCAGCACGAACTGCGGGTCGCTGCGCCAGGCGCCGAACAGGCCGTCGGCAAACCCCGTTCGCTTGATGGAGGTCAGGTACTGCTTCGGGATGATCTGGTCGGTGTCGACGTTGGCGCGGTCGAGCGGCGCCACCAGGCCATTCAGGACAGTGAACTTTTCCATCTCAGCTCCACTTCCTGATATCGACGAAGTGGCCGGCGATCGCCGCCGCGGCCGCCATCGCGGGGCTGACCAGGTGCGTCCGTCCGCCCGCGCCCTGGCGCCCTTCGAAGTTGCGGTTCGAGGTCGAGGCGCAGCGCTCCCCCGCCTCCAGGCGGTCGGGATTCATGCCGAGGCACATCGAGCAGCCGGGCTCGCGCCATTCGAAGCCGGCATCGCGGAACACCCGGTCGAGGCCTTCCTTCTCGGCCTGCGCCTTCACCAGCCCGGACCCCGGCACCACCAGCGCGGCGCGCACGCTGGAGGCGACGCGCTTTCCCTTGACCACGGCAGCGGCTGCGCGCAGGTCCTCGATGCGCGAGTTGGTGCACGAGCCGATGAACACCTTGTCGATCTTGATGTCGGTGATGCGCGTGCGCGGCTTGAGGCCCATGTAGACGAGGGCTCGCTCCATGCCTTCGCGCCGGCTGCTGTCCTTCTCCTTGTCCGGGTCGGGCACGCTGTCTTCCACCGACACCACCATCTCGGGCGAGGTGCCCCAGGTGACATGCGGCTTGATGTCCCGCGCATCCAGCGTCACCTCGTGGTCGAACTTCGCGTCGGGATCGCTCTTCAGCGCGCGCCAATGAGCCACCGCCTGGTCCCACTGCGCGCCCTTCGGGGCGAACTGGCGGCCCTTGAGGTACTGCAGGGTGGTTTCGTCCACCGCGATCATGCCGGCGCGCGCGCCTGCTTCGATCGCCATGTTGCACACCGTCATGCGGCCTTCCATCGACAGCGCGCGGATGGTGCTGCCGGCGAACTCGACCGCCGAGCCGGTGCCGCCGGCGATGCCGATGCGGCCGATGATGGCGAGCACCACGTCTTTCGCGGTGACGCCGCGCGCGAGCGGCCCCTCGACGCTGACCCGCATGTTCTTCATCTTGCGCGTCGTCAGGCACTGCGTGGCGAGCACGTGCTCGACCTCCGAGGTGCCGATGCCGTGCGCGAAGCAGCCGAAGGCGCCGTGGGTGCTGGTGTGCGAGTCGCCGCAAACCACCGTCATCCCCGGCAGCGTCGCGCCCTGCTCCGGGCCGATGACATGGACGATGCCCTGGCGCTTGTCGAGATAGGGGAAATAGACCTTGGCGCCGAACTCTTTGATGTTGGCGTCGAGCGTCTGGATCTGCAGGCGCGCGAACGGATCGCGCACGCCCTCGATGCCCTCTTCCCAGTGGGTGGTCGGGGTGTTGTGGTCGGCGGTGGCGACCACCGAGTCCACGCGCCAAGGCTTGCGGCCGGCGTCGCGGAGGCCTTCGTAGGCCTGCGCGCTCGTCACCTCGTGGACCAGGTGGCGGTCGATGTAGAGCAGCGCCGTCCCGTCTTCCTCGACGTGGACGACGTGGCTGTCCCAGAGCTTGTCGTAAAGAGTCTGCTGATTCATGGTGTGTTCAGAGCAAGCGGAAATTATGACATATCCCGCTGGCGGGACGGCAGTTTGGCACGACTAGTTGACGGGTTTTGCGCCGAAGGACATCGGCTTCCATGACACCACCACGAGCGCCAGCAAGGCGGCAACGGCGGCACACGTGAAGGTCCACTGCGGACCCCAGCCGTCCCAGGCATATCCGGCGCCGAGCGCACCCAGTGTGCCTCCCAGGCCGTAGCCGAGGCTGGTGTACAGCGCCTGGCCGCGCGCCTGGTTGCGGCCACGGAAAATCTGGTGCATCGCCGCCACGCCGGCCGCGTGATAAGCGCCGAACGTAACCGCGTGCATGAGTTGCGCCACTACCATGACAGG
>DASQGB010000321.1:0-3032 GCA_035632815.1 Burkholderiales bacterium
CGTATCAGAGCATGATCAACCGTCGTCTCATTGACCGTGCCTCCTGCCATATCCAGGAGCAGCGACATGACAGAACGCTTGCACAGCAAGTGAAGGGATTTTTGCATCTGCAGCTTGAAACGGCGAACATGAGAGTGGATGAAATCTGACGGTCGAGTCCGGTAGGGGATTCCCGCCAGCTGGACTGCATGCGAGTCTGGTGCATGCGCACCGGAATCTCCCTCGACGTCTCGCCCGCCGACCGCCGCCGCCTGGAGGCGCTGGTCCGTGACCGCAATACGGCCCAGAAGCACGTTTGGCGGGCCGAGTGTAGAGCGTCAACCATTTTGTCCGGCACCGACAACCAAGTTGGCCGGTTGTCTGGCTGCTGCGGTTGATGTCGTTTCTGGTTAGTCGTCACCTTTCTGGTTGTCGTCGAGGTTGTCGGCGGAGGTTGTCGCTGGCGCGACAGCCTCTTCGTTCTTGCGGTCGGCTGCGGCGCGGCGTCTGTAGCTGTCGACGTTCATCTCGAGGATGGTCGCGTGGTGGACCAGCCGGTCGATGGCGGCGACGGTGACGGCCTTGTCGGGGAAGACGCGCTCCCATGCGCTGAAGGGTTGGTTGGCTGCAATGGCGAGGCCGCGGGTCTCGTAGCGCCGGGCGATGAGCTCGAAGAGCACGGAGGTCTCGGCCTGATCCTTCTGGGCGTAGGTGATGTCGTCGAGGATCAGCAGGTCGAACTTGTCGAGCTTGGCCAGCGCGGCCTCGAGGGCGAGGTCGCGTCGGGCGGCCTGGAGCTTCTGCACCAGTTCGGTGGTGCGGGTGTAGAGGACGCGGTAGCCTGCCTCGATCAGGGCGTGGCCGATGGCGCAGAGCAAATGCGACTTGCCCGCGCCGGAGTTGCCGATGGCGATCAGATTGGCGCCGCTGTCGATCCAGTCGCCGGCGGCGAGCGCCTCGATCCGGGCTCTGGGCACGTTGGGCAGGGCTTTGAAGTCGAAGGTGGCGAGTGTCTTGCCGCCTGGCAGCCGGGATGCGTTGAGATGGCGCTGGATGCGCCGGGTCTCGCGCTCGGCGATCTCACATTCGGCGAGCGCGGCGAGGAACCGTGCGGCTGGCCAGCCTTCTTTGTCCGCCCGCTCAGCGAAGGCTTTCCAGTGCGCTTGGAAACTGGGCAGCCGCAGCGCCGTGAGCATGGCCGGCAGCGTGTGGACATCGACCTCGCGGGCGGTCATGGCCGCGCCTCCAGCAGGCTGTCGAAGCTGGCGAGCGAGGTGAGGGCGACAGGCACGTCGACGGGCAGTTCGCGCCCGCGCGGCTCGATCCGGTCCTGCAGGTTGCGCGCGTCGGGCGCCCGCCCGGCTGAGAGGTCCTCGGCGATCAACGCGGCAAGCTCGGCCTCGCAGCCCTCGTCATGGGCAAGCGCGAGCAGCCCGACCATGCGGCGGCAGGCGTCCTTTTGCGGCAGCGTCCGGGACAGAAGCGCCCAGGCCTCGACGTATTCGCCGCGGGGGAAAAGGCTGTCGCGGTAAACCGAGCCGGCCAGCGCCTGCGGCTTGCGCCTCAGCGCGTGGATGACGTGACGATAGTCGATCACATGCACGCGCCGCCCATCATCGCGGGTGCGGCGGCGGGAATGGCTGACGACATGCGTGCCGCCGAGCCAGGCCTCGATGCGGTCGTCATAGACATGGACGCGCAGGCGATGGCCGATCAACCGCGCGGGCGCGCTGTAGAAAACGCTGTGGACCAGGAAGCCGCCGGTGCGGGTGACCCGGGCGACGAGCTCGGTGAAATCGGTGGTTCGCCGCGGCGGCAGCGCGCGCAGCGCGGCCGTCTCGCCGCTCACCGCGGCCTCGCGGCGGCGGTTGCGGCGGGCGACGAGCTGATCGACGAAGCGGCGGTAGTCGGCGAGCGTGGCGAAGTCGCGGCTGCCGCGCAGGATCAGCGCCTGATCGAGCGCGGTCTTCAGGTGCCGGTGGTGGGACTCCACCGCGCCGTTCTCGTGCGCCTCGCCCGGGTTGTTGCGGCTGGCCTTGAGATCGTAGTGGCCGCAGAGCGCCTCGTAGCGCTGCGTGATGTCCTCGACCGCGTCACGGCTGAGGTTGCGGAACGCCGCCGAGAGGCTGTCGGTGCGGTGCTCGGCGGGGACGCCGCCCAGACCCCACAGGGCGTTCTGCAAATGCTCGGCGAGCGCGGTGAAGCTCTCGCCGCCCAGCACGACGCCGACATGCTCCCAGCTGCTGTAGGCCAGCACGAAGTGATAGAGCAGGTGCGGGAAATCCTCGTCGGCGATGGTGACACCAAGCTCGCCGGCATCCGTAAAGTCGGACAGCGCCATGCGCCCAGGCTCGGGGCTCTGGCGGAAGATCACGTCGCGGGGCGCGCCGTGCAACGCGCGCCAGTCGCGGACCCGGCGCTCGAGCGTGCGCCGAATGCGGTCGTCGGGAAAACGCTCGGGATCGGTCATCTGCAGATGGCGCAGCAGCGTCACCGCCTGGACGGAGGCATCGCGTTCGAGGATCGGCGCGAGATCACGCTCCCACACCTCGGCGAGAGGATCGGGAACGGTGCGGCCGCGCTCAGGCTGACGCTGGGAGGGAAGCCGCGGATCGGCATCGATCCGGCGGGCGGTGCGCTCGCTGAAACCGGCGCGGGTGGCGGCGATACGTTGGGTGTGATGGCTGCGGTCGTGCATGTAAACTCTCACCTGCTGGTCGTTGACGGGTCTGCCCGGCACGACAGGACCTCCGATTTGGCTGACAGAGATCCCGGTCTTACCGGCCCGCAGCGGCCAGCGCCCGACGCCATGCCCTCATTGAAGGCAACCCGGCCGGTGGCCCCAACCTCCGGGCGGGCTACGCCCACCCTTCGGCTGGAGCCACCGGCCAACTTGGTTGTCGCCGCCGGTCAGGGTAGTTGTCGCTCAACACGCGCGATGGTTTCGTATTGCCGGACCAGCTCGAACATGCGCGCGGCATGCCAGCCCGCGCCTTCGTCGTCGGCTGCCGGCGGGAAACGACCGGACCGCGCCAGGTCGGTGGCGAGGTCCC
>DASQGB010000322.1:0-6144 GCA_035632815.1 Burkholderiales bacterium
GGAAGAACGGGCGCTGGCGGTGCACGGCATAGAACCCCTCGGCCTCGGCGCGCGACAGGTGCATCATGCGCGCGGCGACCACGCGCAAACCGGCCGCCTCGAAGCGGGCGATGATTTTCCCGATTGCGTTCTTCTTCACCGCGTCCGGCTTGATGATCGAAAGGGTCTGCTCCGCCGCCATCCCGTGAGGCTCCGCAATTCCATGAAATTAACTCGCAATTTTAGCAGCTTAGGCGCTATCGGCGCCATTCCGGAAGCCATCCCGAGGCGCCGCCGCGCGCCTGGTAGCGCGCGTCGACGCCCAAGCCCGGCGCCCACACGAGATCGTCGCCGCAAAAGAGCAGCGGCAGCCGCTCGCGCTCCCAGGGCGGCACTCCGGATTCCTGAAAAAGATTCTTCAGCGTGCGGCGCGGCCGCCCGGCATCGGGCTGCAGGCGCTCGCCGCCGGAGCGCAGGCGCACGACGAGGGATCTGTTCTTCAGGTCAATTCCCTTGCCGCGCGCGCGCCGGAAGCGCAGCTCGCCGCCGAGCGCGGGAATGGCGAGACTACGCTCGCCGCTCCATTTGAGCGCAGAGAAGGCCTGCGCGGGGGCTGCCCGGGAATCGTCAAGTACTTTTCCGCGGTAAACCCGCAGGCGCGCGCCGTCGTGCTCGAGCAGGGTGCGCGCGCCCGCCGCGGTGAGCTGCTTCAGCATCTCGATCAGCCTCGCCTCGCTCGGCGCGCGCAGGCCCTTCGACCACAAGAAGGCGCGCAGCAGCTCCTGCGCTGCCGCGTCCTTGCGCGAGAAGTGCCGCGCCGCCCGGCTGAGCGATTCCTTCCAGCGGGGGAATTTCATGGACAGCAGGGGAGCCACGCGATTGCGGATGAAATTGCGCGTGAAGGCCTCGTCCGCGTTGCTCTCGTCCTCGATCCACTCCAGGGCGTGGCGGCGGGCATGGGCGACGATCGCCTCGCGCGGCAGGTCGAGGAATGGGCGAAGCCAGACCTTTTCGTTTGAATGATGCTTTACCGGCATCCCGCTTGCCCCGCGCACGCCGCTGCCGCGCAGCAGGTTCATGAGCACGGTCTCGGCCTGATCGTCGAGATGATGGGCAAGAAAAATGATCTTCGAGGGGATTTTCCCGAGGATTGCGTAGCGCGCGTCGCGGGCGGCGGCTTCCAAGCCTCTGCCGCGCTTTTTTACCCGGACCTTCTTAACCGTTAACGGCACCCGCCAGCGTTTGCAGAGCGCGCGGCAGAAGCGCGCCCACGCGTCGGCGTTCGGGCTCAGCCCGTGGTGGACATGGATCGCCTCGAGAGCGAGCTTGTGCTGCGCGAGGATATGCAGCAGGACCACCGAGTCGACGCCGCCGGACAAGCCGACCGCGACGCGCTTCCCAGCCAGGTCTCCTGTTTCAAGCAACCGCCGCACTGCGGCGGCGGGATCACCTTTCGGCGGCTTCCTTGAACTTGCCATAGCCCATCAAACGCTCCAGGCGCTCCTCGACGAGCTCTCTCGGATTCTTGTCCTGGACCTGCTTCAGCGCCTCGGCGAGCGCCTTCTTCAGCGACTGCGCCGTCGCCTGCGGGTCGCGGTGCGCGCCGCCGAGCGGCTCGCTCACGATCTTGTCGACCAGGCCCAGGGTCTTGAGCCGGTTGGCGGTGATGCCCAGCGCCTCGGCGGCCTCGGGCGCCATGTCGGCGCTGCGCCACAGGATCGAGGCGCAGCCTTCGGGCGAGATCACCGAGTAGGTGGCGTACTGCAGCATCAGCGTCACGTCGCCGACCGCGATCGCCAGCGCGCCGCCCGAGCCGCCCTCGCCGATGATGGTGACGATGATCGGCGAGCGCAGGCGCGCCATCTCGAAAAGATTGCGACCGATGGCCTCCGACTGGCCGCGCTCCTCGGCATCGATGCCGGGATAGGCCCCTGGCGTGTCGACGAAGGTGAACACCGGCAGCGCGAACTTCTCGGCGAGGTGCATCAGGCGCAGCGCCTTGCGGTAGCCCTCGGGCTTGGGCATGCCGAAGTTGCGCAGGATCTTCTCCTTGGTGTCGCGCCCCTTCTGGTGACCGACGATCATGCACGGCGTGCCGTTGAAGCGCGCCAGCCCGCCGACCATCGAGGGATCGTCGGAGAAGCTGCGGTCGCCGTGCAGCTCCTCGAAGTGCGTGAACAGCGCCTGAACGTAGTCGAGCGTGTAGGGGCGCTGCGGGTGGCGCGCCACCTGCGCCACCTGCCAGGGCGAGAGCTTGCCGTAGATGTCCTTGGTAAGGGTCTGGCTGCGCTTGGTGAGGCGCTGGATCTCCTCCGAGATGTCGGCCGCGGAGTCGTCCTGCGCGTAGCGCAGCTCCTCGATGCGCTGCTCGAGCTCGGCGATCGGCTGCTCGAATTCGAGGAAGGTGGTCTTCATCGGCGCGCGATTCTAGCCGATGGCGACCTGGTTGCGCCCGGCGGCCTTGCCCTCGTACAGGGCGCGATCGGCGCGCGCGAGCAGCCCGGTGATGTCCTCGCCCTCGGCCAGTTGCGCGATGCCGATGGTGACGCTGACGCGCCGGCCGCCGGGGATGCCCTCGAAGACGGCCGCCTCGACCGCGCCGCGCAGCCGCTCGGCCGCGGCGCGCGCGCCTTGCACCTCGGTGCCGGGAAGGATCAGCAGGAATTCCTCGCCGCCGAAGCGCCCGAACACGTCCAGCCCGCGCAGGCCCGCTGCGACGACCGTGGGCAGCTGCCTGAGCACCGCGTCGCCCGCGGCGTGGCCGAGGCTGTCGTTGATCGCCTTGAAGTGATCGATGTCGATCAGGCACACCGACACCGGCGCGCCCAGGCGCGCGCCGCGCGAATGCTCGCGCGCCAGCGCTTCGAGCAGGAAGCGGCGGTTGTAGACGCCGGTCAGCTCGTCGCGCACCGCGATCTCGGCGATCTGGTCGAGGGCCTGCTTGAGGCTGCGATGGCTGTCCGACAGGCGCACGCGCAGCCGGTTGACGTAGCCGCCCATCACCGCGAACCAGGGCAATACGATCATCAGCACCGCGAACTCGGTGAGCGCGGCCATCGCGTCCATGTTCGGCTCGTCCAGATACGCAAGGTGCAGCACCGTGCCGTGCGCCGCCAGCCCGAGCAGCGCGAGCCCCATCAGCCGCGCGACGCTCAGGCGCAGCACGCCGAACAGCATCGCCACCGGGTAGAACAGCGTCAGCGCTTCGCGCGCCTCCCCGGCGTGGTGCATGATGTAGGCGAGGAACAGGATCGCGGCGCCGATCTGCTCGGTGGTGAGGCTGGGGTCGGCGAAGCGCCGGTTGAGGCCGCTGCGGAAAATCGCGTAGAACAGCACGATCAGCGTGGCGACGCCCGCGGTGCCTTCGAACGCGACGCTCCAGGGCAGCACGCCGAGGAAGGCGCAGATGACGAGCGCCACGCACATCAGCAGCGAGGTGCCTGCCGCCATCAGGAAGCGCCCTATGCGCAGCGACTGACGCTCGTCGGGCGGGAAGAACGTGAAGCGTGAGGCGACTTCGCTCATCGCGCCGCCCTCCTTCCTGGGGCGGTCAGTATTCTACCGGCAGCGGATCGAGGGAGCGCCAGAGGTACCAGGTGGCGACCGAGCGCCAGGGACGCCAGGTTTCGCCCAGTTTTTGCATCGTTTTGAGGGACACCGGCCTCTTGAAATAGGCGCGGCGGATGCCGTTCTGCAAACCCAGATCGTCGAGCGGGAAGACATCGGGCCGCAGCAGGTTGAAGATCAGGAACATCTCGGCAGTCCAGCGGCCGATGCCGCGCACCTCGCTCAGCTCGGCGATGATCGCCTCGTCGTCCATTTCAGGCCAGCGGTGCACGTGGATCGCGCCGTCGACGAAGTGCTGCGCGAGGTCGGCGATGTACTCGACTTTGCGGTCCGACAGCCCGCAGGCGCGCAGCTCGGGTCTTTTCTTCGCAAGGACGCCCTGGGGGGTGACATCCCCCACGCACAAGGCGAATCGATCCCACACGCTTTGCGCCGCCTTGACCGAGATCTGCTGGCCGGCGATGGCGCGCGCGAGCGTCAGGAACGGCTCGCCGCGGCGCATCAGGAAAACCTTCGGGCGGGAGCGGATGATCGCGGCCATGACCGGGTCGCGGCGCACGAGCGATCGCTTCGCCTTGTCCCAGTACTCAGGCTTCATTCAGCGGCAGGTTGAGCAGCAGATTCTGCGGCTTCATGCGCACCACGTCTTCCTCGTTCGAGGAGAGAGCGAGGACCACGGCGCGACCCGCAATGTCGCTTCGCATCACCGATGAATCTTCAAACTGCAGGGAAAACAGCGCCAGGACGCGCCGCATGCGCCCGGCGTCGATCTCGCCGCCCGCCCAGAGCTCGTTCAGGATCGCGGTCGACTCGGCGTCGAGGCCGACGTGCCAGGCCCAGCGCGCCTCCTCGATCCTGTGGATCGGCTTGATTGAAACCTCAAGGTCGAGAAAATGCCGGATCCAGGCTTCCATCACGCGGCCGAAGGCGTCGAGCGCCGCTCGGCCATAGGTGACACTGATTACTGTGTCGTGGCGCGACTCGCGCTCCCAGTAGAGCGCCGCGTTGGCGCGGTCGAGCACGTCGAGCTCGGCCGCACCGAGCGGGCTCTGCGCCTCGACGAGCAGGCGCCCGAGGCTGCCGTAGCGCGAGCCCGAGGCATGCATCTGGACCGTCTCGAGGTCGGCGAGCAGCGCGTGGCCGTCGCGGATGGTCGCCTTCTGCTCGCGAAAGAAGAGCTCCGCGGCGCGCAGCCGCAGCGGGTCGTCGCAGCCGTCGAGCACATTGCGCAGGATGACGTGGGTGAGCTGCTCGACGAAGAGTGGCGGGATGTCGACCGCGCCCTTGAACAGCGTCATGTAGAAGCCTTCGACCGTGCCTGCCGCCAGCAGGCGGTCCCTGAATCTCAGGAGAACGCGATAGTTGTGTTGCGCATCCTCGTCTTTCACTGCAGTGAATTCTTTTTCAGAAACTTGCAGACGCGGGTTGCTCATCAGCGCCGCGTGCAGGCGCTGCTCGTCCTCGCACGACTCCTCGACCGGATGGATCTCCGGCCTCAGGTAGTAGGCGCGCAGGAAATCGTCGGTAACCCGCAGCCGGCCGGCCGCGTCGCGCTCGAGGAGGTGAAAGCCGCTGTTGCGCCAGAAATCAGGCAGGGGCGATAACCAGTCGCGAATGGCTCGCGACGTGCTGCCTGAGAAACTCCATCTGGTCGGAAAGGATGCGGCGGTTGGTGAGGATCAGGTACTCCGCCTTGTTCGGCACGTAAGGCGCGTACAGCAGCTCCATGCCGGACTCCTGCGGCAGCCGGTTGCGCTTGTTGCCGTTGCAGTGCCGGCAGGCGCAGACCACGTTCATCCAGGTGTCGCGCCCGCCGCGCGACAGCGGAATGATGTGATCGCGCGTGAGGCGGAAGTAGCCGAACTCCCCGCCGCAGTAGGCGCAGGTATGCCGGTCGCGCCGGAACAGCTCCCGGTTGTTGAGCGGCGGCACCTGGTTGAAGCCCTTGGCGGCGAGCGCCTTGCCCTTGATGGCGACGATCGAGTGCGCGGTGATGCTCGAGCGCTCGCCGGTGAGCCGCGAGATGCCGCCGTAGTAAGTGAAGGTGGCGTCGCCGAGCGTCCAGGCGACGAGGTTCTTGGCGTAGTAGAAGCAGGCCTGCTGCCAGCTGATCCAGCGGTGCGGCACGCCGTGGGCGTCGAGCGATAGGATGAGCGGGCTGTCCATGGCAGGAATCATGCTTGGCGCTGCATTCTGCCAAGCAACACCGAGCTTGGCAATCCCCGGCAAAACAAGACCCTGCGGCGGAAACTTCTAATTCTTGTCGACGGCTTCCTTGAACCCCTGCCCGGCTGCGAACGCCGGGATGGTCTTGGCGACAATCTTGATCTCCTTGCCGCTTGCCGGGCTGCGCCCGGCGCGGGCTTTTCTTTTGCGCGGCAGGAAAGTGCCGAAGCCGACCACGGTGACGCGCTTGCCTTTCGCGACGTTGGCGACGATGGCGTCGAAAACCGCGTTCACCGCCTCACCCGCCGCCGCCTTGCTGACATTGCCCGCCTTTGCCGCGACTTGCACCAGATCGGATTTGGTCACTACGTGTGGCATGCGTTCTCCGAGGCGAGCGGCAATCGTATCCAAATCGAAATTGGAACACAACGC
>DASQGB010000323.1:0-4627 GCA_035632815.1 Burkholderiales bacterium
GCGCGCGCGTCGGAAATCGTATTGGCGATCGGCTTGTCGAGAAAGACGTGCTTGCCGGCCCTGGCCGCGGCGAGCGTCGTCTCGAGGTGCACCGAGTTGGGCGTGGTGTTGACGATCGCTTCGATTTTCTTGTCTGCAAGAATTTCTTCATAGGCCGCTGTGGGTTTGCAGTTGTATTTGCTCGCAAACTTTTCGCGCTTTTCCGGTGACCTGCTGTAGCAGGCAACGATCTTGAACTTGCCCGAGCGCTGCATGGCGTCGGCGAGCACGTCCGACCACCACCCCATCCCAAGGCAAGCAACATTCATTTGACCGACTCGGCCGCTTCCTTGGCGACGCGCTCGTCGAACTCCCAGTTGCCGCCGGCTACGCCGACGCCGCCGATGCATTCGCCGTCGACCAGGATCGGGCAGCCGCCTTCCATCGCAGTCCAGCGCTCCGCGCCGGCGGCGAGTGCAAGGCCGAGCGCATGCGCCACGTCCAGCGCCTGGCCCTGCGCGCCCTTCGATCCGGTGCTGCGCTTGTTCGACGCGGCGCACACCGCTTTAGTGGTCGCGGAATGCACGGTATGGAATTTCCCGCCGTCCATCCGTTCGAGCAGCAACACGTGGCCGCCGGCGTCGACGATCGCGACCGAGACCGCGATGCCGGCTTCCTGGGCTTTCGCGATCGCCGTGGCCATGATGCTCTTCGCGCCCGCCGACGTCAGGCGCTTGCTGTCTGCGACGTACATGCCTTCCTCCTCTCGTTATATATTAGTGCATGCCGCTCTCGCACATCGAGCACTTCCTGGTCGCCGCGGACGACATCGACGCCACGCGCGACTGGTACGCCCGCGTGCTCTGGATGACGAGCGGGGCGCATCCGGACTTCGGCTTCCCGGTGCACTGGATGTACCTCGGCGGCGTCGACGTCGTGCACATCGGGCCGAGCGCGAAGGGTGCGAACGAGATCCAGAAGAAATACCTCGGCCGCAGTTCGCAGGACGCGGGCGCGGGCACCGGCGCTCTGGACCACATCGCCTTTCGCGCGACGGGCCTGCGCGCGATGCTGGAGCATCTCAAAAGGGAAAAAATACCCTTCACCCAGCGCCGCGCCAACGGCCAGGCGCTGTTCCAGCTTTTCTTCCACGATCCGAACGGCATCAAGATCGAGCTGAACTACGATGCTGCGGAAGCCGAGGGCATCGCGGCTGAATTGATGGCCTCCGACCTGATCGCCTCCAAGATTTGACCCCCTGACAAGGGGGTCGTGAGCCGAAGGCGAGCGGGGGGTTTTTAGGTAAGCCGGCAGGCGTCAGCCGCGTTTATTCGGGAATGGCGCGCCGCCCTTTCCATCCCTACCGCTGCGACCTCAAGCCGCGCTCGCAGTCCCTTCGCCGCGATCCAAGCCCGGCCGAGCGCAAACTCTGGTTCGAGTTCCTGCGCGACCTTCCGGCCAAGTTCACGCGACAGAAGCCGCTCGGCCACTACATCGCGGACTTCTACTGTGCGAGCCAGCGGTTGGTGATCGAAGTCGATGGCGACAGTCACTTTAGCGATGAGGGTGGGCGTTACGATGCGGCGAGAACAGCCAACCTAGAGCGCGACGGGATCCGCGTGATGCGGGTGACCAATCTCGAAGTTATGGTGCAGTTTGAAGGCGTGTGCCAGCGGATTCAGGACGCCCTGAAGCGCTCGCCCTAAAAAAGCAAAACCGAAACCCCCCGGCGCTTCGCGCCACCCCCTTGTCAGGGGGCAAAACCTATTTGTGGCGCGGGTCCAGGGCGTCGCGCAAGCCGTCGCCGAGGAGGTTGAACGACAGCACCAGGAGGAAGATCGACACCCCCGGCCAGATCGCCATCCACGGCGCCTGATCGACATAGTTGCGCGCGGTATTGAGCATGCTGCCCCAGCTCGGCGCGGGCGGCTGCTGCCCCAACCCGAGGAACGACAGGCTCGCCTCGGCGATTACCGCCGCGGCGATTGCGAGCGTCGCCTGCACGATCAGCGGCGCCACGATGTTGGGCAGGATGTGGCGCAGCGCGATGCGCAGGTGCGGGTTGCCCAGGGCGCGCGCCGCCTCGACATAGTCCTCCGACTTTGCCGCCAGCACCTGCGCGCGCGTCAGGCGGATGAACACCGGCGTGGCCGAGATGCCGATCGCGATCATGGCGTTGGTGAGGCTGGGGCCGAGGAAGGCGGCGAGCGCGATGGCGAGGATCAGGAACGGGCAGGCGAGCATTGCGTCGGTGACGCGCGAGATGAGGGCGTCGGCCCAGCGGCCGAGATAGCCGGCGAGCATGCCGATGGGCACGCCGAGCGAGATCGAGATCGACACCGACACCACGCCGGCAAGGATCGAGGCGCGCGCGCCCCAGATGATGCGCGACAGGACATCGCGGCCGAGCTCGTCGGCGCCGAAGAGGTAGGCGCCGCCCGGCGCCTGGCGCACCGCGCTCCAGCTCGTCGCCAGCGGGTCGTGCGGCGCGATCCACGGCGCGGCCAGCGCGACCAGCACGAAGATCGCCACGACTGCGAGACCGAACATGGCGCCCCCGCGGCGCAGCAAGCGTTTCCAGGCTCTTCGACCTGGCTTGGTTTCCATCTGTTGAAAAACGACGGCGGCCATCAAACGCGCATCCGGGGATTTACGAGAAAGTAAGCGAGATCGGCGAGCAGATTAAGCGTGATGTAGACGGTCGCGGTGAACAGCACCACGCCCTGCACCACCGAGTAGTCGCGGTTGAACACCGCGTCGACGATCAGCTTGCCGAATCCCGGGATCGAGAACACCTGCTCGGTGAGCACCGCGCCCGAGAGGAGCGTGCCGAACTCGAGTGCGCCCAGCGTGATGATCGGGATGAGCGCGTTGCGCAGGGCGTGCTTAAGGATCACGACGCGCTCTTCGAGGCCCTTGGCCCGCGCCGTCCGCACATAATCCGAGCTCAATACCTGCAACATCGCACTGCGCGTGTGGCGCATCAGCACCGCGGCGATGGCGTTGCCCAGCACGAAGGCCGGCATGATCATCGCCGAGAGGTTGGCCCGGAGGTCCTCGAAGGGACTGACGTAGCCCGACGCCGGCAGCCAGCCGAGCTGCACCGCGAAGAGCAGGATCAGCAGGATCCCCAGCCAGAAGTTCGGCGTCGACAGGCCCCACAGCGCGAACACGTTGGCGGCATAATCCCAGGCGGTGTCCTTCTTCACCGCCGAGATGACGCCGGCGGTGAGCCCGATCGCCAGCGCGATCAGCATCGCCATCGTCGCGAGCTGGATGGTCACCGGCAGCTTCTCCAGAATCAGCTCCATCACCGGCTTCTGGATGCGCACCGACTCGCCCAGATCGCCCTGCAGCACGCCGGAGAGCCAGTACCAGTAGCGCACCGGCAGCGGCTCGTCGAGGTGGAACTTGGCGCGCAGGTAGGCGACGACGTTCGGATCGCGGTCCTCGCCGGCGAGCGCGATCGCCGGGTCACCGGGAAGAAGCTGCTGCAGCCCGAAGATCAGGACCGAGACGAAGAACAGCGTCGGGACGATCGTCGCCAGGCGCTGCAGCAGGTAGTTCAACATCTCAATTCATCTTCAAGCCTTGTACCCGAACCATCCCGTCGGGCACCGTGCGCAGCCCGCTCAGCTTCGCGTTGTGCGCCCACAGCCAGTGGCGGTGGAAGAGGTACACGATCGGCCGGTCCTTCGCGACCTGCGCGGCGATCTTGTCGTAGGCGGCGGCGCGTTGCGCCGGATCGAGCGAGGTGCGGGACTGGTTGATCAGGCTCTCCACGTCCTCCTTGCAATAGCCGGCGTAGTTGGTCGGCCCCTTGCACGCTAGCATGGTGTGCAGGTTGCCGTCGGGATCGGCGCGTCCGCTCCAGGCGAGCACGTAGGCCTCGAACTGGCCCTTGTCGGCCAAATTGAGCGACGTGGCGAACTCGGTCGAATGGATCTTGATGTCGAAGCCCGCGTCCTTCGCCATCGCCTGCACTACCTGCGCGATGCGCTGGGCGTCCGAGGTGGTCGGGGTCATCAGGGTGAAGCTCGGGTTCGGCACGCCCGCCTCGCGCAGGAGCTGCTTGGCGCGCTCGACGTTGCGCTTGGGCAGCGGCGCGCTCTTGCCGTAGTAGCGGTTGCTCGGCGCCACCCACTGGTTGCCGGGCTGCGCCTCGCCTTCCATCGCCACCTTGACGATGGCGTCGCGGTCGAGCGAGAGCTCGAACGCCTCGCGCACCCGCGGATCCTTGCCGAGGGGATTCTTCTGCGCGACGTCGCTCTTGCCGACGTTGATGGTGATCCCCTGGTAGCCGATCTCGACGATCTTGGCGATCTTGAAGCGACTGTCGCTCCTCAGCCCGGGCACGTCCGAGGGCGCCAAGCGCTCGATGAAGTCGAGCTGGCCCGAGCGCAGGTTGGCGAGCCGCACCGTGGCGTCGACGATCGGCTGGTAGACGATGCGCTCGAAGTGGATCTGGCCCTTGTTCCAGTAGTTCGGAAAGCGCTCGAGCACAATGCGGTCCTGCGCCACGCGCTCGACGAAGCGGAACGGCCCGGAGCAGACCGGCTTGGCGCCGAACTTGTCGCCCGCCGCCTCCGCCGCCTTGGGCGACACCATCATGCCGGCCCGGTCGGTAAGCACCGCGAGCAGCGGCGCG
>DASQGB010000324.1:0-2939 GCA_035632815.1 Burkholderiales bacterium
GGGGAGGAGGGCGTCCAGATCTCGATGATCGTCGCCGAGGTCGAGTCGGTCGGCAACTTCGTCGGCTCGAGCTTCTCGGAGCCGCTGCTCAACGCCGGCATCCTGCTGAGCATACTGGGCTACATGGTCTTCACGCAGCCCTGGATGGCGCTGGTCGCGCTGCTCATCTTCTTTCCGCAGTTCCTGTTCATCCCGTTCCTGCAGGAGGCGATCAACCGCCGCACCAAGCGGCGCATCGAGACCATGCGGGCGCTCAGCGTCGATATCGTCGACGAGGCGGCCGATCGTAAGGGCGAGCGTTCGCACCAGACCTTCAAGCGCCGCATCGCCAATGTCTACCAGTTGAACATGCAGATCTTCCGGCGCAAGTACGGCATGAACTTCCTGATGAATCTCTTCTATCACCTGGGCATCATCGGCATCCTCGCCGTGGGCGGCTGGCTGGTGCTGCAGGGGAAGACCGAGGTGGGCACCATCGTCGCCTTCATCTCGGGGCTGAGCCGCATGAATGATCCGTGGGGCGACCTGGTGGACTTTTTTCGCAACCTGACCAACACCGGCCTGAAATACCGCATGATCGCCGAGCAGCTCGACAAATCAGAGGGTCCTCGATGAGACGGCGCGAGTTCATTGCCCTTCTCGGCGGCGCAGCCGCCGTGTGGCCCGGCGCCGCGCGCGCGCAGCAGCCGGCGATGCCGGTGGTCGGATTCCTCAACGGCGCCTCGCCCGAGCTGTCCGCGCAGCTTGTAGCCCCGTTTCGCCAGGGTCTCGCCGAAGCCGGCTTCGCCGAGGGCCGCAACGTGGCGCTCGAATTTCGCTGGGCGAACGGCCAATACGACCGGCTGCCGGCGTTGGCCGCCGATCTCGTGCGCCGCCAGGTAAGCGTGATCGCGGCGACCAGCACTCCCACGGGACTTCCGGCAAAGGCGGCCACCACGACGATTCCGATCGTCTTCGTGACCGGAAGCGACCCGGTCGAGCAGGGACTGGTCACCAGCCTGAAGCGGCCAGGGGGCAACCTCACGGGCGCAACGACGTTGGCCGTGGAGATGGGGCAGAAGCGCCTCGAGCTGCTGCACGAGCTGGTCCCCAAGGCGACTCTCATTGGCGTGCTCGTCAACCCGACCGGTCCCAATCTCGCGACCGTGTCGCGCGACCTGCAGGCGGCGGCCCGCACCGTCGGGCTGCCGATCCACCTCCTGCATGCGAGCGGCGAAGGCGATTTCGATGCGGTGTTCGCGTCTTTGGCCCAGCTGCGGGCAGGCGCGCTCGTCATCGGCACCGACACCTTCTTCAATTCCCAGAGCCGAAAGCTCGGCGCGCTGACACTGCGCCACGCGATGCCCGCGATCTACCAGTACCGCGAGTTCGCCGCGGCGGGCGGCCTGATGAGCTACGGCGGCAGCATCACGGACGCCTACCGCATGGCCGGGGTCTACACCGGCCGGATCCTCAAGGGCGAGAAGCCTTCCGACCTGCCGGTGCAGCAGTCCACCAAGGCGGAGCTGTTCATCAACCTCAAGACCGCCAAGGCGCTCGGCCTCGCCGTGCCGCCGGCGCTGCTCATCCGCGCCGAAGAGGTGATCGCCTGAGCGGGCCCTAGACGACCGCGGCGCTCGCCGCGCCGTCGACGCTGATGTTCGCTCCGGTGAGGTAGCGGCCGCGCTCGGAGGCGGCGAAGGCGACGATGTCGGCGATCTCCGCGGGCTCGGCGAGCTTGCCGAGCGGCAGCCTCTGGATCGCGCGCTTGAGCGCCTCGTCCTCGGTGATGCCGGAGCGCTTCGCCTCGGCCTTCAGGCCCTCGGCGACGCGCTCGGTGTTGGTGATGCCCGGATTCAGGCCGACCACGCGCACGCCGCGCTTGGCGAAGGCGTTGGCGAGGCCGGCGGTGGCGAGCATCAGCGCGGCGTTCGCGGCGCCGCCGGCGAGATGGGTCGGCGAGGCGACCTTGCCGCCGCTGCCGATGACGTTGACGATGACGCCGCGGCCGCGCGCGGCCATCAGCTTGATGACCGGGTCGATGACGTTGATGTAGGTGAAGTACTTCGCGTCCATCGCGGCGCGCCAGGCTTCGGGGCTGAGATCGGCAGCGTCGGTGCGGCGCGCCGCGCCGGCCGAATTGACCAGCACGTCGAGCGCGCCGAACTCCTTCTCCACGCTCTCGACCATCGCCGCGGCGGCCGCGGCATCGGTCAGGTCGGCCGCGATGGTATACGCCTCGCGCAGAGTTTTCTTGGCTCTTACGAGATTCTCCGGGGAGCGCGACACGACGGCGACGCGCGCGCCTTCGGCGATGAACACGCGCGCGCAGGCGAGGCCGATGCCCTTGCTGCCGCCGGTGATGAGGACTTTCTTGTCGCGCAATCCGAGGTCCATCGATCCTTATTCCGCTGTGATCTTGCGCGTCTTGATGAGCTTCGAGAAGCGCTGCACCTCGGCTGCGACGAATTTCGCCGCGTCGTCCGGGGTGGTGATAAAGGCGTCGAATCCCTGGGCCGCGAACTTCTCGCGCAGCTCTTTCGAATTCAGCGCGGCGCCGAGGCCGCCGTTCAGGCGCATCACCACCTCGCGCGGCGTGCCGGCGGGGGCGAGGAGCGCGAGCCACTGCGTGAACTGGAAATCCTTCACGCCGGCCTCCTGCAAGGTGGGTACCTCGGGCAGCAGCGACGATCGAGCGGTGCCGGTGACCCCGAGCGCGCGCAGGGTTCCCGCTCTTACGTGCGGCAACGCCGCCGACAGCGTCGGAAAGCTCATGTCGACCTGCCCGCCGAGCGTATCGAGGAGCGCCGGACCGCCGCCGCGGTAGGGTACGTGCAGGATGAAGGTGTTGGTCGAGTCCTTGAACATCTCCGCGCACAGGTGGAATGTGGTGCCGACGCCCGCCGAGGCGTAAGTGAGCTTGCCGGGGCTGGCGCGCGCAAGGCGCACCAGGTCTTCGA
>DASQGB010000325.1:0-7602 GCA_035632815.1 Burkholderiales bacterium
GTACTCCTTATCGTGCTGACTTTGATCGTGCGGCGCTGGCTGGCGAAAGTTCAGCGGCAGACATAACCCTCACTGCCAGACTTCCCGCGCGGTCTGGACCACCAGCCGCAGCTTCTTCTCCTGGTCCGCGAACGAAAGGCCGCTGCCCTTGCGGTGGCTGGCAAAGCCGCACTGCGGCGAGATCGACAGGTGCTCGAGGGGGATGAAGCGCGCCGCCAGGTCGATCTTTCTGCGCAACTCGTTTTTATTCTCAAGAATCGGTGACTTGGTCGACACCAGCCCCAGGACCACCTGCCTGCCCTTCGGCATGAAGCGCAGCGGCTCGAAGCCGCCGGCGCGCTCGCTGTCGTACTCGAGAAAGAAGGCGTCGACCTCCAGCCGGTTGAAGGCCTTCTCCGCGATGCGCTCGTAGCCGCCCGCGGCGATCCACTTGCCCATCGCGTTGCCGCGGCACATGTGCACGCCGATCGTCATGCCGGCGGGCCTGCGGCGCGCGACCCGGTTGATGAGGTCGATGTAGAGATCGATGAGCTTGTCCGGGTCGTCGCCGCGCGCGCGCACTGCGGCGCGCAGGCTCTCGTCGCAGAGCAGCGCCTGCGCCACCTCGTCGATCTGCAGGTAGCGCCCGCCCACCGCGTGCAGGGCTTGCAGCTCCTCGACATAGACGTTCACCACGTCGGCGAAGAACTCCTCGAGGTCGGGATAAATTTTCGGATCGACGCAGGCGCTGCCGCGCGGGTAATGCAGGTACGAGGGCGCCGGAATCGTGGCCTTTACCTTCGATTTGGCGTACTGGAGGGAAAAAGCCACTTCATCGGCGACGATCGGTCCGTCGCGGCGCACCTTTGCGACCGCGAGCGGCGCCGAGCCGACGCGCGCCGCGTTGCCGGCGTCGTCGCGCTGGACGTCGACCTCGCCGACCGCATCCGCGCGCGTGAAGCCCGCGACCCTGGCGAGGAAGCCCAGGCGCCAGGATTCGCGGCGGAACTCGCCGTCGGTGACCACCTTGAGTCCCAGGCTCTCCTGCCAGCGGATGGCATCGACAATATGCTTGTCCGGATTGCGGCCGTCGAGCACCTCCTTGGGCCGCAGCAGGCTGCCGATGTGCTCGGCGCGAAACGGCGGGGTGCTCATGTATTCACTAGCAGGGCAACCGGAAAATTTCCCAGAAGTCTTGCAACAAGAACCCGGTTGCCCTCGTGCTTCTCGCCGGTGAGCACGTTCTCGCAGCGCCCCTCGGGCAGCTCGAGGCGCGACTCGCCCCAGGCGCGCTCGCCCAGCGGCGCGAGATCCTCCGGCCCCATGAGATGCGCAAAGAGCCGCGGCGCGACCGCGACGACGCGCCGCGGGCCGTCGCCGAGCGCGAAGGCGACGATATTCTCCTCGCGTCCCGCGTCGGCGAAGAGCGGCGTGTACTTCGCGCCCTGGAACAGCGCCGGCAGCTTCTTCCTGACTTCGAGTCCCTTTTTGATGATATGCAGCTTGGCCCGGCCGTCGGATAACTTTTCCAGCAAATCTCCCCCGGAAGAAGCGATAAGCCGTTTTCGCAATGCATAGTCGACCGGGCGGCGGTTGTCCGGGTCGGTCAGGCTGAAGTCCCACAGCTCGCTGCCCTGGTAATAGTCGGGCACGCCGGGCGAGGCGACCTTCAGCACGGCCTGCGACAGCCCGACGAGCATGCCGAGGTGCGCCAGGCGCGGTACGGTATCGCTCAGCTCCTTCAGGAACACCTTGCCGCCGAGCGACCCGGCGACGAAGCGCTCGAGCGCCGCCTCGTACTCCGCGTCGGGGTTGATCCAGCTGGTGCGCAGCTTCGCCTCGCGCGCCGCCTTCAGCATGTAGGCCTTCAGCCGCTCGGACAATTGCGCCGGGGATGCGCCCGGCCAGATGCCGATCAGCGCCTGGTAGAAGTGATACTCGTCGGCGCGCGTCGGCGCGGGCTCGCCGTCGACCTCGCTGCGGTGGCTGCGGTTCATCACGCTCCAGCGGCGCAGCATCATGCGCCAGCTCGACGCCAGCTCCGAGAGCACCGCGAGGCGCGCGCGCACGTCCTCGGAGCGCTTGGTGTCGTGGGTCGAGCTGCCGAGCATGGTGTAGGGCCAGTTGCGCGCGCGGTCCTCGGCTGCGGCGTGGAAAGCCTTGAGCGACAGGCCGAAGCGTGCCGGATGGCCGCCGACCTCGTTCAGCGCGATCAGCCGGTGGTAGCGGAAGAAGGCGGTGTCCTCGACGCCCTTCGCCACCACCGGCGCGGTGAACTGCTGCCAGCGCATGGCGAACTGCAGCATCTGGCGGCGGCGCTCGCCCGCGGGCGGCGCCGCCTCCATCGTCAGCACGCTCCTCACGAAGTCGAACACGCTCGGGTCGGCGATGCGGCTGCCGCGCTTCGCCGCCTTCACCGCCCAGTCGATATGGCGCCGGTCGGTATCCGAGCAGCCTCGCGCGGTGACGTAGGCGCGGTACACCGGAAAGCGCGCCGCGATCTCGGCGAGGGCCTTGCGCAGGCCGCTCTCGGTATGGTCGCGAGTGAGGCGATTGCCGTCAGCGATGCGGCCAAGCCAGGCGGACAGCATGAGCAGCTCGGCGGCGAGCGTGGTGTACATGATGAGGTAGCGGCTGTCGTGAGCGATCTCCTCGAAGCTGCGCAGCTCGCCGGTGAAGCGCTGGTAGATGCGGTCGAAGCGCGGCGCGGCGGCGCCGTCGACGAAGAGTCCCGTAATCACGTTGGCGAAGCGGTAACCGGTGGTGCCGTGCACCGGCCAGCCGGCGGGCAGCGACTCGTGGTCGGCGAGGATCTTCTCCACGACGATCCAGCGCCGCGGAAACAGCTCGTTCAGCCGCTCCAGGTACTGCTGCGGGTCGGCGAGGCCGTCGGGATGGTCGATGCGCACGCCGTCGATGCCGCCGCGCCTCGCCAGGCGCGCGACCAGCGCGTGCGTGGCCTCGAAGACCGCGCGGTCCTCGACGCGCACGCCGGCGAGGTCGGCGATCTCGAAGAAGCGCCGGTAATTGATCTCGTCGGAAGCGACCCGCCAGTACGCGAGGCGGTAGTGCTGCTTCTCCAGCAGGCGGTGCAGCGCCAGCGGATCTTTGGTGAGCTTCAGGTTTCGGCGGCTTTTTTCATTCAATGGGAAACGATGGTCGAAGTAATGCACGCTCTTGCGGTCGCGGCCGAGCTTGAGCTCGCCGGCCTCGAGCGCCTCGCCGTAGTGCCTGCCCAGCACCGGCAGCAGCAGCTTGCCGCGGCTCCAGTCGATGTCGAAGAACCTGGCGTAGGGCGAGCCGCGGCCCTTCTCCAGCACGTCGAGCCACCACGCGTTGTCGGCGTGCAGCACGCCCATGTGGTTGGGCACCAGATCGATCACCATGCCCATGCCGTGCTCTTTCAGCGTCTCGATGAGTTTTTTGAGCTCTGCTTCAGTACCGATCTCGGGATTGACCGCGTTGTGGTCGATGACGTCGTAGCCGTGGGTGCTTCCCGGCCGAGCCTTGAGGAACGGCGAGGCGTAGAGATGGCTGACGCCGAGGCTGGCGAGGTAGGGAACCAGCTTGATGGCGTCGGCGAAGCGAAAGTCCTTGTGGAACTGCAGCCGATAGGTCGCCGCGGGCACGCGCAGCGGCTTGCCGGAGGCGACGCTTCTTTCCTTCATTGCCTCGGCGAGCTGGCCGACGCGCGGGTCCTTCTGCCAGTCCTCCAGTGCGACCGGCAGCTTGCGGCGCCAGTTGGGGTGCTGCTCGACAGTCCCGGGGAGGTTTGCCTGCTCGAGCAGCTCGAACACGTCCTCGGGCTGCGACATCGCGATCTTCGCCGGCGTGCGCGCGATGAAGGCGTGCGCCGAGCGGGCCGAGCGATCCAGGCCCTCGCGCGCTAGCGCGCGCGCGAGCTTCTCCTTGTCCGCCTCGCGCTGCCCGAGCTCGGCCTGCGGATCCACGCTCAGACCGAGCTTCGTGCGTAGCTTGAGGTCGTGCGCCGCCCAGTAGCCGCGCCAGGTCGGCAGGTCGTGCGTCGTGACGCATACCAGCGCCTCGCGCGGATAGGCGCCCGGCGGGCAGTACTCGCCCGCCGGATCCTTCTCGAACAGCAGCGGCCGGTACGAGAGCACCCCTGCCTCGTTGAGCGCGGCGCGCAGCTCAGCCGACACAGTGCCGAGGTCCTCGCCGATCACCATGCAGCGATTGCTCCGGCTTTCCATCGCCAGGATGCCGAGCAGGTCGGCAAACGGGTAATGGACGTAGCCGCCCTGGTCGGGCGTCGCGCCCTCGGGTACCCACCACAGGCGCGACAGCGCCATCACGTGGTCCATGCGCAGCGCGCCGCCGATCATGTTGGCGCGCAGGAGCTCGATGAACGGGCGGTAACCGGCAGCGCGCAGCGCGCGCGGCGAGTACGGCGGCAAGCCCCAGTCCTGGCCGCGCGGGTTGAACTCGTCGGGCGGCGCGCCGCACGAGGCGCCGAGGGCGAAGGCCTCGCGGTCCGACCACAGCTCCGCGCCGCCGCGGTCGGCGCCGAGCGCGAGATCGACGTACAGCCCCACCGGCATGCCGAGCTCCAGCGCGCGGCGCTGCGCCGCGTCGAGCTGCTGGCGCGCGTTCCATTGCAAGTACTCGTGAAATGCGACGCGCTTTCTGTGCCTTTCAATGAACTTCTTGACTTCGGGAGTGGCTGGACGCTGGTATGGCTTCGGCCAGCTCTGCCAGGCGCCGCCGAATTTCTCGCGCAGCGCCTCGAACAGCGCGAAGTCGCGCATCCCCCGGGTCGGCAGCTCGACGCGGCCTCTTTTTTCCTTGAATAGCAGCTCCAGGACCTCGAGCTTCGCGCGCGCGACGCCTTCGTAATCGACCAGCTCGCTGTCGCGCAGCCTTTGAATGCGTTTTTTGAATGGTGGTGAGCCGACAAGGCGCTGTGCTGCCTGCGATCGCCCGAACTCGGGCACCGCCTCGACGTCGATATAGAGGAAGTTGAGCGCGTGGCGGCTGGACGGGCTGTAGGGGCTGCCTTGCGTCGCGTGCAGCGGGTTGACGCCGATCACCGCGGCGCCGAGGCGCGCGGCCTGCTCGACGAGCGCGCGCAGGTCGCCGAAGTCGCCGATCCCCCAGTTGCGCCCGGAGCGCAGACCGTAGAGCTGCGTCATGAGGCCCCACACCCGGGCGCCGCTCTCCAGCAGCTCGGGCTGGTAACAGCGCCCCGGCTCGATCTTCACCTTGCGCGGCTTGCGCGCCGGCCCCATCGCTTTGGCAAGCGCAGCGCGCGTCTCGGGCGCTATCGGCCTTTCTTTCCTCCAGACATCGAGGTAGCTGGAGGCGATTTCCTCATTCACTTTCTGATCCACCAGCCCACCGACCAGGGAGCGCCCGGCGCGCCGTTGGACCACAACGGCTGCTCCTTCGGGATCTCCCGGAATTCAACCCGCTCGTCGCCGCAGTTGGCGAGCAGCGCGAGTCCATCCCATCCCACTTCAAAGGCGCGGCTGCCGAGCATCCGGTACCTGCCGCGGCCGAAGCGGCGCGGCGCGATCTCGCGCCGGCGCAGCTCGAGGAGCGCCTTGTAATGCGCGAGCCAGGCGCCGCCGCGATTGTCCCAGTCGAGCACGCACCGGCGGAAGCTCGTCTCGGCGAGCGGGTCGGGAATGCGCTCGCGCGCGGCTGCGTCCCGGAAGGCGGCGAAGCGCTTGAACTCCTCGCGCCGGCCGTTCCTCACCGCCTCGCCGAGCTCGCCCTCGAAATCGCAGAAGAAGAGAAACGGCTGCCTGCAGCCCCATTCCTCGCCCATGAACAGCAGCGGCGGGGATGGAGCGAGCAGAAGGATGCCGCTCAAGGCTTTCAGCTTCTTCTCATCCGCAAGGGCAATCAGCCTTTCGCCGAACGCCCGGTTGCCGATCTGGTCGTGGTTCTGCATGAAATCGACGAAGGCCGACAGCGGCAGCTGCGTGCTCGGCTCGCCGCGCGGCTCCTTGTTGAACGGCGACACCTCGCCCTGGTAGGCATAGCCCTCGGCGAGGCAGCGTGCCAGGTGCCGCGCCGGCGCGTCGGCGTAAGCGACGTAGTAGCCATCGTCCTCGCCGCTCGCCAGCACATGGTAGGCGTGGTGCGAGTCGTCGTTCCACTGCGCGCTGTACTTGCCGGGCCCGATGAAGCGCGCCTGGTTGGCGTCGTTCTCCAGTATCAAATGCTTGGGGGTGGAGAATTTCGGGTTCCCAAAATTCTCCCTGACCATGGAAGAAATCTCATCGAGTATGTGCCGCGGCGAGTCGTCGATGATGGCGTGCACTGCGTCGAAACGCAGCCCGTCGAAGCGATACTCCTCCAGCCAGTAGCGGACGTTGTTGACGAAATACTGGCGCACCGCCTCCTTGCCGAAGTCGATCGCCGCGCCCCAGGGGGTGCTGTGGCGGTCGGTGAAGAACTGCGGCGCGTACAGCGGCAGGTAGTTTCCCTTCGGCCCGAAATGGTTGTAGACCACGTCGAGGAACATCATCAGCCCGGCCTGATGCGCCGCCTGCACCAGCGCCTTGAGGTCCTCGGGCCGCCCGTAGGCGCTGTCGGGCGCATAGGGCAGCACGCCGTCGTAGCCCCAGTTGCGCCGCCCGGCGAAATCCGAGAGCGGCATCAGCTCGATCGCGGTAATACCGGTGTCAACCAAATATTGAAGTTTGCCTTGGACTGCATGAAAAGTTCCCTGGGGAGTGAAGCTGCCGACATGCAATTCATAGATCACCGCCTCTTCCCACCGCCGGCCGCGCCAGTCCTGGTCGTTCCATGCAAACCGCGCCGGGTCGATCACCTCGCTCGGTCCGTCGACGTCCTGCGGCTGGAAGCGCGACGCCGGATCGGGCACCCGCTGGCCGCCGTCGATTCTGTACTGATAGAGCGTGCCGGCCCGGGCATCGGGCACGGTGATTTCGAACCATCCCCCTTGCTGTTGAAGCATCGGCGAGGCGGACTTGCCGATCATTACGTCGACTTGCTTGGCACCAGGCGCCCACAACCGGAATTTCACGCCGCCGCCGGGGAGCACCTGCGCCCCGAAAGGCAAGATCATGGTTTCTTCCGGCGGGGCCACCAGCGCTCGAGCATTTCCGCGGCCCAGTCCTTGCCGCCCAGGCCGAAGGCGAGCGCCAGCGCGAACACCAGGCCGGCGAGGACGATGAGGAAGGTCTGCTTCACGATGTCGCCGCCGATGTTGACCTGGTCGAGCGCGATCAGCACCACGAAGGCGAGGATCGCGTACTGCGCGAGGCGCCCGAGCAGATCGGCATCCTGCAGGTGCACCTTGCGGCAATACCCGGCGACCGCGCTGGCGATGAAGCGCGCGAAATAGGCGCCGAAGGCAAGGACCACCAGCGCCACCATCACCCGGGGCACGAACAGCAGCACGCGGCTGAGGAGATCGGTGACGTAGCTGAGGCCGAGGCTGTTGAAGGCGACCACCAGCGCGACCAGGATCACCAGCCAGTAGAACAGCAGGCCCAGGATCTCGGTGGTGTCTGCGCGCACGCCGCCGTCGCGCAGGAAGCCGTCCATCCCGGCGCGGTCGGTCAGCACGTTGAAATTCGCCGCCCGCAAGCCCCTCACGATGGCGAAGCGCACCACGCGCGCGACGAAGTA
>DASQGB010000326.1:0-14208 GCA_035632815.1 Burkholderiales bacterium
TTCGAGGGCGAGCGGCTGCTCGGGCCGAAGCTCCCGATCGTCAATCCGCCGCTGTGGGAGATCGCGCACCTGGGCTGGTTCCAGGAGCGCTGGTGCCTGCGCCTGCGCCCCGATGGCCGGCTGGAAGATTCGCTGATGAAGAATGCGGACGCCCTGTACGACTCCTCCGCGGTGGCGCACGACATCCGCTGGGAGTTGCCGCTACTTTCCATTAAGGAGACATATTCCTATCTTGCCGCCGTGCTCGAGAGCACGCTGGAGCGTATCGAGCGCGAGCCGGAGAACGAGTCGCTGCGCTATTACGTGCGCCTCGCGACCTTTCACGAGGACATGCACGCCGAGGCTTTTCATTACACCTGTCAGACGCTCGGATATCCGGTCCCGGAAGAGAAGCGGGCAATTGAAATGCAGGCTGGCGACGTCGAGGTCCCCGGCGGGAAGTTCGTGCTGGGTGCCGTGCCCGGCAAGGACGAGTTCGTCTTCGACAACGAGAAATGGGCGCACGAGGTCGAGCTTGCGCCGTTTCGCATCGCGCGCGCCCCGGTCAGCAACGCGCAGTTCCTCGCCTTCGTCGAGGAGGGCGGCGCGCCGCCGCGGTACTGGAAGAAGCTCGATGGCGCCTGGCTCGAGCGGCGCTTCGAGCGCTGGCAGCCGCTGGTCGCGCAAGCGCCCGTGCGCCATGTCGACTGGAACGAGGCGCAGGCCTGGTGCCGCTGGGCGCGGCGGCGCCTGCCGACCGAGGCGGAATGGGAGCGCGCGATGGCTGCGGGTGCCCTCGTGTGGGGGGCGGTCTGGGAATGGACGGCGAGCATTTTCGCGCCGTATCCGGCCTTCGTCGTCGACCCTTATCGGGACTATTCGGTGCCCTGGTTCGGCACGCACAAGGTGCTGCGCGGGGCCAGCTTCGCTACGCCGCGGCGCCTTGCGCGGCCCACCTTCCGCAATTTCTACACGGCCGAGCGCGGCGACGTGTTCGCCGGCTTTCGCAGCTGTGCGCTGTAGAATTTCCGCATGAACGCGCCCGAGAAGATCCGCCTTACCCAGTTCAGCCACGGCGGCGGCTGCGGCTGCAAGATCGCGCCGGCCGTGCTGGCGGAAATCCTTGCCGCCTCCCCGGTGAAATTGCCGGTTGAGCTGCTGGTCGGGACGGAAACCGCCGACGATGCCGCGGTGTATCGGCTGAACGGCGAGCAGGCGCTCGTCGCCACGACCGATTTCTTCACGCCGATCGTCGATGACCCCTATGACTTCGGGCGTATCGCCGCGACCAACGCAATTTCCGACGTCTATGCGATGGGCGCTCGGCCGATCTTCGCGCTGGCGATCGTCGGCATGCCGCTCGACAAGCTGCCGGTGAGCGCGATCCGCAGGATCCTGGAAGGCGGCGAGTCGGTGTGCGCAGCGGCGGGGATTCCCATCGCCGGCGGGCATTCGATCGACACGCTCGAGCCGATTTACGGCCTGGTGGCGCTGGGCCTCGTGCACCCGGACAAGGTGAAGAGGAACAGCTCGGCAAGGGAAAATGATGTTTTGATCCTGGGAAAACCCCTGGGCATCGGCATCCTTTCCGCGGCGCTGAAGAAGGGCAAGCTCTCGCCGGCAGGCTATGCGCAGATGCTCGACTGGACCACGCGCCTCAACACGCCCGGCCAGGCGCTCGCCGAGCTGCCCGCGGTGCATGCGCTGACCGACGTCACCGGCTTCGGCCTCGCCGGCCATCTCCTCGAGATCCTGCGCGGCTCGAAGCTTTCGGCCGAAGTGAGCTTCGACGCGCTGCCGCTGATCCCCGAAGCGCTCGAGTGGGTGAAGCAGGGTGTCGCCACCGGCGCCTCCGATCGCAACTGGGCAGGCTACGGGCGCGAAGTCGACCTGCCCGGGAATTTCCCGGAATGGAAGACAAAGCTGCTCGCCGACCCGCAAACCAGTGGTGGGCTGCTGGTGTCTTGCGCTGCCGATGCCACGGATCGGGTGTTGAATGAATTCAGGAAAGGCGGGTTTGCAGAACCACGGGTCATTGGAAAAGTAAGCGCCGGACCCGCCCGCCTGCGAATTATTTGACCAAAGGCCGCAGGGCCTTCCAGACCCGCTCGAGCATCAGCGGCTGCGCGGCCTCGGTGGGATGGATGCGGTCGGACTGGAACATGTCGGCCTGCTCGGCGATGTCTTCCAGCAGGAAGGGCACCAGCGCGGTGCGGTGGCGCCTGGCGAGCTCGCCGAAGGCGGCTTCGAAGCTTTGCGTGTAATCGGGGCCGTAGTTCGGCGGCAGCTTCATGCCGAGGAGCAGCACCCGCGCGCCGCCTTTCTGCGACTGCTCGATCATTGCCGCCAGGTTTTGTTTCATCTGCAATATCGGCAGCCCGCGCAGGCCATCATTGGCGCCGAGCTCGAGCACCACGATGGCGGGCTTGTGGCGCGCGAGCGCGGCCTCGATGCGCGCGCGGCCTCCGGCGCTGGTCTCGCCCGAGATGCTCTCGTTGACGACGATATAATCGGGCAGCTCCCGCTTGAGGCGCTCGCCGAGCAGCGCGACCCAGCCGCGCGACTGCGCGATACCGTAGGCCGAAGACAGGCTGTCACCGAAAACCAGGACCGGCTTCTGCGGCGCCGCCAGCGCGCCGCCTGATAAGAGCATGCACAACAACCACGTGATGAACGCGCGAGGCATCGGCAAGACCGTGAAAAGCGGTGATTCGGACCTCGTCATTCTGCGCGACATCGACCTCGGGGTCACGCGCGGCGAGGCGCTCGCCGTGCTGGGGGCCTCGGGCTCGGGCAAATCGACCCTGCTCGCCATCCTCGCCGGCCTCGACACGCCGACCAGCGGCAGCGTGCACATCGACGAGCAGGATATCTTTTCCCTGGACGAGGACGCGCGCGCCGAGCTGCGCGGCCGCAGCGTCGGTTTCGTGTTCCAGTCCTTCCAGCTGCTGCCGGCGCTCACAGCTCTGGAAAACGTCATGCTGCCGCTTGAGTTGACCGACATTGAAAATGCAGAGCAGCTGGCGAGCGAAATGCTGACGCGCGTGGGCCTGCAGGAGCGGCTGCACCATTACCCGAAGCACCTTTCGGGCGGCGAGCAGCAGCGCGTCGCGCTCGCCCGCGCGTTCGTGGTGCAGCCGAAGGTGCTGCTCGCCGACGAGCCCACCGGCAGCCTCGACGCCGAGTCGGGCGCCGCGATCATCAAGCTGCTGTTCGAGATGAACCGCGAGTACGGCACCACGCTCGTGCTGGTGACGCACGACGAAAACCTTGCTGCGCGCTGCACGCGCAGCGTGCGCCTCGCCGGCGGAAGGATCGCCGCATGAGGCAGTCGCTGCGCATGCTGGCGCGCGACTGGCGCGCGGGCGAGCTGCGGGTGCTCGCCGCCGCGCTGGCGGTCGCGGTGGCGAGCGTCACCAGCGTCGCATTCTTCGCCGACCGCATCAGCCAGGCGCTGGTGCGCGACGCGCACCAGCTGCTCGGCGCGGATCTGGTGCTCTATTCCGACCATCCGTGGGGCGAGGCGATGCGGCTGCGGCTCGACGCCGCGGGCGTCGAGCGGGCCGAGGCGGTCAACTTCGTCAGCATGGTGCTGCAGAAGGGCGAGAGCCAGCTCGCCGGCGTGAAGGCGGTGAGCGAAAGCTATCCGCTGCGCGGGCGCTTGCGCACCGCGCCCTCGCCGGGCGCGCCCGACGCGCCCGCTGAGCGCGGGCCGGCCCCCGGCACGGTGTGGCTCGAGGAGCGGCTCGTCGGCGCCTTGGGCGCGCCGGTCGGCTCGAGGGTGCGCGTCGGCCGCGCCGAGCTCGAGGTCGCCGCGGTGCTGACGCTCGAGCCCGAGCGCAGCGCCAACTTCTTCAACATCGCGCCGCGCCTGATGATGAATCTCGCCGACGTGCCGGCGACCGGACTGGTGCAGACCGGCAGCCGGGTCTCCTACTACCTGTACGCCGCAGGTTCCCCGGAACGAATAGAAACTTTACAAAAAGCAGTGAGGCCAACGCTCGCCCGCGGCCAGCGCCTCGACGACCTGGAGAGCGGCCGGCCGGAGGTGCGTGCCTCCATCGAGCGCGCGCAGCGCTTCCTCGGCCTCACGGCGCTACTCGCGGCGATCCTCGCGGGCGTCGCGATCGCGCTGGGCACGCGGCGCTTCGTCGAGCGCCACCTCGACGGCTGCGCGGTGATGCGCTGCCTCGGCGCGACGCAGGGCAAGCTGGTGCGCCTGTACGCGGCGGAGTTCACCGTGCTCGGCATCGCCGCCTGCGCGGCCGGCTCGGCGATCGGCTATGGCGCGCAGACCGCCATTTCGGCGGCGCTCTCCGAGCTGATCCGCGCCGAGCTGCCGGCGCCGGGTCCGCTGCCCGCAGTGCAGGGCTTCCTCGTCGGGCTGGTGCTGCTGCTCGGCTTCGCGCTGCCGCCGCTGCTCCAGCTGAAGAACGTGCCGGCGGTGCGCGTCATCCGGCGGGAATCGGGCTTCCCCAAGGGCGGAACGCTGGCGGCTTACGGCGCCGGCCTCGCCGCGCTGGCCGGATTGCTGATCTGGCAGGCGGGCGACCTCAAGCTCGGCGGTTACGTGGTCGGCGGCTTCGCCGTCGCGGTGCTCGCGTTCTTCGTTATCTCGTGGGGCGTTCTGCGGCTGCTGACGCAGCGCGCGTTCGTGCGCCTGTTCGGCCGCCGCGTGCGCTACGGCCTCGCCAACCTGCGGCGCCACACGCGCGGCAACGCCGTGCAGGTGGCGAGCCTCGCGCTCGGACTGACCGCGGTGCTGCTGCTCACGTTCACGCGCAACGATCTGGTCGACGCGTGGCGGCGCAGCGCGCCTGCCGATGCGCCGAACCGCTTCCTCATCGGCGTGCAGCCCGACCAGCTCGCCGCTGTGCAGCGCTTCTTCGACTCGCGCGGCATCGCAGCGCCCGAGCTGTACCCGATGGTGCGCGGGCGCCTGACCGCGGTAAACCGCAAGCCGGTCAGCGCGGCCGACTTCGACGAGGAGCGCGCCAAGCGCCTGGTGGAGCGCGAGTTCAACATCTCCTACCTCGACGCGCTGCCCGCGCACAACAGCATCGCCGAAGGGCGCTGGCTCGACCCGAAGCAGCCGGAGGTCTCCGTCGAGGAAGGCATCGCGAACCGCCTGGGCTGGAAGCTCGGCGACGAGCTGACCTTCGCCGTCGGCGGCCAGTCCTTCGACGCGCGCATCTCCTCGCTGCGCCGGCTGCGCTGGGACTCGATGAAGATCAACTTCTTTGTCATCGCGCCCACGGCGCTCCTCCAAGGTTATCCGGCGAGCTTCGTCAGCGCCTTTCGCCTGCCCGCCGGCGCCGAGCCGGCGATGAGCGAGCTGGCGAGGACCTTTCCCAACCTCACCGTAGTCGACGTCGGCGCGGCGGTGCGCCAGGCGCAGGGCGTGATCGACCAGCTGATCGCGGCGGTGCAGTTCGTGTTCCTGTTCGCCCTTGGCGCAGGCCTGCTGGTGCTGTATTCCGCGCTGGTGGCGACCGAGGACGAGCGCCGGCGCGAAGCGGCGGTGATGCGCGTCTACGGCGCCACGCGCTCCCAGGTCACCGGCGCGCAGCGCGTCGAGTTCCTCGCCATGGGCGCGATCGCGGGGCTGCTCGCGACGCTTGGCGCGGCGCTCATCGGCCAGCTCCTCGCGCAGCGCGTGTTCGAGCTCGATCTGCCGCCGAGCCTCGCGCTGTGGATCGCCGGCCCCCTCGCCGGCATCGCGCTGCTGTCGCTGAACGCCTGGCTGTCCTCGCGCAAGGTCCTGCGCGCCTCGCCCGCGCTGACGTTGCGCGATTCGGTGTAACGTAATGCGGTGATCGAAGTCCTCCTCGTCCTGACCTTGATCGCCGCCTGCGCCGGCGCGGGCATGATCGGCATCATGCTGCTGCGCGAGCGCACCTCGGCGCGCGAGGCGAGGGAAGAGCTGTCGCGCACGCTGGCCACGTTCAGCCAGACCATCTCGACGCAGATGGGATCCATCGCCGGCGTGCAGAACCAGCAATCCGAGATGCTGCGCGGCGCGGTCGAGCAGCGCCTCGAGCGCTTGCAGCAGGACAATGCCGCCAGGCTGGAGCAGATGCGCCAGACCGTGGACGAGAAGCTGCACGCCACGCTAGAGCAGCGCCTTTCGCAATCGTTCCAGCAGGTCTCGGAGCGCCTCGAGCAGGTGCACAAGGGGCTCGGAGAGATGCGCTCGCTCGCCGCCGGCGTCGGCGACCTGAAAAAGGTGCTGTCGAACGTCAAGACGCGCGGCGTCATGGGGGAGGTGCAGCTCGGCGCGCTCCTCGAGCAGCTGATGACCCGCGAGCAATATGAAACCAACGTCGCGACGCGCCCTGATTCGCGCGAGCGTGTGGAGTTCGCCATCAAGCTGCCGGGCGCGGGAAGCGACTCCGGCACCGTGTGGCTGCCCATCGACGCCAAGTTTCCGCTCGAGGATTACGAGAGGCTGCAGGCCGCGCAGGAGGCCGGCGACCCTGCCAGCGTCGAGATCGCGGCCAGGGCGCTGGAAGCGCGCGTGAGGCTCGAGGCGAGGGCGATCTCCGAGAAGTACCTCGAGCCGCCGCACACCACTGACTTCGGCCTGCTGTACCTGCCTTTCGAGGGCTTGTACGCCGAGGTGCTGCGCCGCCCGGGGCTCTTCGAGCAGCTGCAACGCGATTCGCGGGTCACCCTGTGCGGGCCGACGACCCTCAGTGCGCTGCTGAACAGCCTGCAGATGGGGTTTCGCACCCTCGCCATCGAGCGGCGCTCATCCGAGGTGTGGAAAGTGCTCGGCGCGGTCAAGGCCGAGTTCGGCAAGTTCGCCGAGGTGCTGGCGAGCACCAAGCGCCAGCTGGAAACGGTGGCGAACTCCATTGACGCCGCAGAGACACGCACGCGGCAGATCGAGAGGAAGCTGAAGGACGTCGAAATTCTCCCGGAGAGCACGACCGCGCGGCTGGAGGAGCAGGGCGGCGGCAAAGTCCTGCGCCTGCCCGATGCCTCCTAGTTCATTCGGCCTATAGGCGAATAACGATGTCTATCGAAAGGTTTTTCAGAGTAAGATCCCTCATCTGAAGGGGGGGCTGGCGGCCCCCTTTTTGCTGCCGGTTCCCGCTGCGGCAACTCATGCCCCTATCACTTCGATTTGTCGTACCCCTTGCCCTCGCGCTGGCGGCGATCGCCTTCGCGGTGGTGCCGCTGGTCGATCGGCTGACTTTCCAGTGGTTCGTGCGCGACCTCGACACGCGCGGCACGCTGATCGCGCAGACCGCGCAGGAGCCGCTCGCCGAGCTGATGCGCGAGCCGCGCGGCGCAAGGCAGCGGGTGGTGCGCTATTTCGAGCGCATCATGCAGGGCGAGCGCATCTTCGCGCTCGGCTTCTGCGACCGCGCGGGCAAGCTGCTCCACGCGAGCAGCGGGTTTCCCGAGGCGGTGCGCTGCACCGCATCCGACAAGCCCGAGCCGCGCAGCTGGGTGCTGCAGCTCCTCGACGGGCCCCTGCACGTGTCGGCGAACCCGATCGCCGGCGAGGGCCAGCTGCTCGGGCAGCTGGTGATCGTGCACGACATGAGCATCGTGCAGCGGCGCAGCGCCGACACCAAGAAATACGTGCTATGGCTCTTCGCCGGCATCGCCACGGTGGTGGCGCTGATCACCGTGATCATCGCCGAGATCAGCTGGCGCGGCTGGGTGGCGGGCCTCAAGGCGCTGATGTCGGGCGAGACGCTGCTGCGCTCGCCGCTCGCGTTCAAGGGCACCTCGCCCGAGCTGCGGCCGATCGCACGCGACCTGCAGGCGCTGGTGCGCGACCTCGAGGCCGAGCGGCATTCGCGCGATGAGAGCCAGACCACCTGGGGGCCCGAGGCGCTGCGACGCATCCTGCGCCAGGACCTGAAGGGAGACGAAGTGCTGATCGTCTCCAATCGCGAGCCGTACGTGCACGTGCGGCGCAAGGACAACGTGATCGAGATCCAGCGCCCCGCGAGCGGTCTGGTCACCGCGCTGGAGCCGATCGTGCGCGCCTGCTCTGGCACCTGGATCGCGCACGGCGCCGGCTCGGCGGACCGCGATACCGTCGACAAGCACGACCACGTGATGGTGCCGCCAGAGCATCCCGCCTACCGCATCCGGCGCGTGTGGCTCTCGAAGGAGGAGGAGCAGGGCTACTACTACGGCTTCGCCAACGAGGGCCTGTGGCCGCTGTGCCATATCGCGCATACCCGCCCGACGTTTCGCGCGCCCGACTGGGATCACTACCAGGCCGTGAACCGGCGCTTCGCCGACGTCGTCGCCGACGAGGCGAGCACCGAGGACCCGATCATCCTGGTGCAGGACTACCACTTCGCGCTGCTGCCGCGGATGGTGCGCGAGCGCCTGCCGCGCGCCACGATCATCACCTTCTGGCACATTCCCTGGCCCAACCCCGAGGCCTTCGGCATCCTGCCCTGGCGCGAGGAGATCCTCGACGGCCTGCTCGGCTCGTCGATCCTCGGCTTCCACACGCAGTTCCACTGCAACAATTTCTTCGACACGGTGGACCGCCTCCTCGAAGCGCGCGTCGACCGCGAGACGTTCTCGATCTCCTACGGCGGCGACGTCACCGAGGTGCGCCGCTATCCGATCTCGATCGAGTGGCCGCCCGCCGCGCTGCAGGTGCAGCCGCCGGTCGCCGAATGCCGCAAGCGGGTGCGCGAGCGCCTGGGCCTCGGCGCCGAGGTGAAGCTCGGCGTCGGCGTGGACCGGCTCGACTACACCAAGGGCATCCTCGAGCGCTTCGAGGCCATCGAGCGGATGTTCGAGCTCGAGCCGCGCTGGGTCGGCCAGTTCGCCTTCGTGCAGATCGCCGCGCCTTCGCGCAGCACGATCGACGACTACGTGAACCTCGACAGGAAGGTGCGCGCGCTCGCGGCGCGCATCAACGAGCGCTTCGGCCGCGAGGGCTATTTGCCGATCGTGCTCAAGATCGAGCACCACGATGCGGCGCAGGTGTACGAGTATTACCGCGCCGCCGAGCTGTGCTACGTGTCGAGCCTGCACGACGGCATGAACCTGGTGGCGAAGGAGTTCGTCGCCGCGCGCGACGACGAGCAGGGGGTGCTGATCCTGTCGCAGTTCACCGGCGCGGCGCGCGAGCTCGCCGAGTCGCTGATCGTCAATCCCTACGACATCGAGCAGAGCGCGGCGGCGATGCATCTCGCGCTCACCATGTCGCCCGACGAGCAGCGCGCGCGCATGCGCAGCATGCGCAACCTGGTGCAGGAGTTCAACGTGTTCCGCTGGGCGGGCCGCATGCTGCTCGACGGCGCGCGCATGCGCCACCGCCGGCGCGTCATGGCGCGCGCGCGCGCCGCGCGGCGGAAGGCAGACGCGGCGCTGTAGATGCCGCCGTTCTCCGCCAACTGGGCGTTCTTCCTCGACATCGACGGCACGCTGTTCGACATCGCGGAGACGCCCGACGCCGTCCGCACCGGCCGCGCGGACAACAAAGTCATAGCTACTCTGCGAGAGGCGGCAGCCGGGGCCGTGGCGCTCGTCAGCGGGCGCAGCCTCGCCGCCATCGACGAGCTGGTGCCTCTCAACCTTCCCGCCTCCGGGCAGCACGGCGTCGAGCGCCGCGACGCGCAGGGGCGCGTGCGCCGCGCGCCGTTCCCGGTCGAGGCGCTGCAGCGCGCGGTGGGCGGCATCCGCGAATTCGCCGCGAAGCACGACGGCCTGGTGTTCGAGAACAAGGGCTATTGCGTGGCGCTGCATTACCGGCTTGCGCCGCAGCTCGCCGGGGCCGCGCACCGCGTGGTGCGCGAGGCGGCGGCGCGCATCGGCGATCAAGTGGAGGTGATGGGCGGGAAAATGGTCGCCGAGCTCAAGCCCGCGGGCCGCAACAAGGGCATCGCCATCGAGGAGTTCATGCGCGAGGCGCCGTTCGCCGGCCGCACGCCGGTGTTCCTGGGCGACGATGTCACCGATGAGCAGGGCTTCGAGGTGGTCAACCGCCTCGGCGGCCACACGGTGAAGGTGGGCGAGGGCCCGACCGCGGCGCGCTGGCGGCTGAAAGGGCCCGCAGAGGTGCGTGCTTGGCTGCGGGCCTGGATCGGGCATGCGGCTGGGCGTTGATCTGGGCGGCACCAAGATCGAGCTCGCCGTCCTCGACTCCGAGGGGAAAGAGGTCTATCGCAGCCGGGCGCCGACGCCGCATTCCGGCTACGACGCCGCGCTCGAGGAGCTCGCGCGCCTGATCGTGGAGGCCGAGCGCGCGGCCGGCGCCCGCGTGAGCGTCGGCGTGGGCATGCCGGGCTCGATCGCGCCGCGCAGCGGCCGCGTCTTCAACGCCTACAACACCCCCTTCAACGGCCGGCGGCTCAAGCAGGACCTGGAAACAAGGCTGCAAAGAGAAACCCGCTTCGCGAACGACGCGAACTGCTTTGCGCTCTCCGAGGCGGTCGATGGCGCCGCGCGCGGCGCGGCCGTGGTATTCGGCGCGATCCTCGGCACCGGCGTGGGCGGGGGCATGGTGGTCGAGCGCCGCGTCCTGCCCGGGGCCAACGGCATCTGCGGCGAATGGGGCCATACGCCGCTGCCGTGGATGACGCGCGACGAGCATCCAGGCCCGGACTGCTATTGCGGCCGCGCCGGCTGCATCGAGCAATGGGTCTCCGGCCGCGCGCTCGGCGCGCAGAAGGAAGCCGAAGGCGAGGAGGCGGCGACCGCGGCCTACGAGGACCGCCTCGCGCGCGCGTTCTCGCTGGTGGTCAACTTTCTCGACCCCGACGTCATCGTGATCGGCGGCGGCGTCTCCAACCTCGACCGCCTCTATTCCAGCGTGCCGCGCATCCTGCCGAAGTACGTCTACGCCCAGAATGCCGAAACCGCGATCGTGCGCGCGCTGCACGGCGATGCGAGCGGCGTGCGCGGCGCCGCCATGCTATGGCCGCTAGAATCGCGATCTTGAAAAAAATTGCAGTGCTGACCAGCGGTGGGGATGCGCCGGGAATGAACGCCGCGGTGCGCGCGGTGACGCGCGGCGCGCTCGCCCGCAGCTGGGAAGTGTTCGGCGTGCGCAACGGCTACGCCGGGCTGCTCAACGCCGACCTCGCTCCGCTGCAGGCGCGCGACGTCGGCGGCATCGTGCAGAGCGGCGGCACCGTGCTCGGCAGCGCGCGCTGCCCGGAATTCGCCGAGCCCGACGGGCGCGACAAGGCATTGCAGAACCTCAGGGCGCGCGACATCGATGCCCTGGTGGTGATCGGCGGCAACGGCTCGCAATCGGGCTCGGCGAGCCTCGCGCGCGAGGGCTTCGCGGTGGTCGGCGTGCCCTCCACGATCGACAACGACCTCTACGGCAACGACGTCAGCATTGGCGCCGACACTGCGATCAACATCACGCTGGAGGCGATCGATCGCCTCCGCACCACGGCCTCCTCCCACCAGCGCGCCTTCGCGGTGGAAACCATGGGCCGCGACTGCGGCTACATCGCCCTGATGGCCGGCATCGCCGGCGGCGCCGAGGTCATCGCGCTGCCCGAAAGCGAGATCAAGCCCGCCGAAGTCGCCGAGCGGCTGCGCGCCGCCTATCGCCGCGGCAAGACGCACGCGCTGGCGGTGATCGCCGAAGGCGCGCGCTGCGGCGTGCACGAGCTGATGGAGTACTACGCCGCTCACAGGAAGGACATCGGCTTCGAGCTGCGCGTTACGCGCCTCGGCCACGTGGTGCGCGGCGGCGCCCCGGGCGCGGCTGACCGCGTACTCGCCACCCGGCTCGGCGCGGCGGCGGTCGACACCCTGGCGGCCGGCAAGCACGGCGTCCTGGTCGGCATCGTGCGCAGCGAAATCGTCGCCACGCCGCTCACCGAGGTCGCCGGTCGCACGCGTCCAGCGGATGCCGGAATGCTGGAGCTGGCGCGCGTGATGGCGATCTAGACTTTTTTGCCCCCCTGACAAGGGGGGTGGCGCGAAGCGCCGGGGGGTTTTGGTTTTTGGATTGCCTGTTTCCCGATCGGGAAACAGGCAAAACCCCCCGCTCGCCTTCGGCTCACGACCCCCTTGTCAGGGGGTCAAACCAGGCTCTCGAAGATCTGCACAGGCACCAGCTCGCCCGCTTCGACCTTGCCGCGCTCGTGCTCGAGCACGATGAAGCAGTTCGCTTCCGACATCGAGCGCAATACGCCCGAGCCCTGTTGGCCGGTGGTGCGCACTTTCCACTCGCCGCCTTCGTGGAACAGGACACCGCGCTGGAACTCGGTGCGGCCGGGCACTTTTCTCAGGTTCTCGGAAGAAACTGCCTTTAACAATGGAAGCGCGTAGTCGTCGGTGCGGCCCGAGAGGTGCAGCAGCGCATCGCGCACGAACTGGTAGAAGGTGACCATCACAGCGACCGGATTTCCCGGCAGGCCGAAGAGGTAGGAATTCCGGATTTTTCCAAAAGCCATGGGCCGCCCCGGGCGCATGGCGATCTTCCAGAACAGCACTTCGCCGAGCTTCGCCATCAGCTGCTTGACGAAATCCGCCTCGCCGACCGACACGCCGCCCGTCGTGACGACGGCATCGTATTGCGAAGCCTTGCGGAAGGCGGCCTCGAGCGCGGCGGGATCGTCGCGCACCACACCCAGGTCGATGATCTCGACGCCGAGGCGCGCCAGCATGCCGTGCAGGGTGTAGCGGTTGGAGTCGTAGACCTCGCCTTCCTTGAGCTTCGAGCCGATGGAGGCGAGCTCGTCGCCGGTGGAGAAGAACGCCACGCGAAGCCTCCGCTTCACGCGCACTTCACCGATGCCGAGCGAGGCGATGAGGCCGATTTCCGCGGGTCGCAGGAATTTTCCTGGTGCCAGCACCGGGACGCCGATCTTCAGGTCTTCGCCCGCGTAGCGCACGTTCTGCGCCTTTTTCTGCCCCGGCGGAACGCTGATGCGATCCGCGGTGCGCTTGACGACTTCCTGGATCACGACGGTGTCCGCGCCGGCCGGCATGACCGCGCCGGTCATCACGCGCACGCATTCGCCCGCGCCGAGCTTTCCGGCGAACGGCTTTCCGGCCAATGCAGTGCCAATTTCCCTCAGAGGGTGATTTTCTTGCAGATCGGAGAAGCGAACGGCATAGCCATCCATCGCCGAGTTGTCGTGCGACGGGACGTCGATGCCCGGGACGATCTCCTGCGCGAGCACGCGTCCCAGGGCATCTCGAACTTTCACGACCTCGGTGTCTGTCAGCGGAGAAAGACAGGCCCGCACCGCCTCGCGCGCCGTGTCGACGCGCAGCGCGTCGGGGTCGTAGCCGTCCAGGCAGCTGACGATGGCGGCGATGCCGCTCACGAGCGGTTCAGCTCCTCGACCGTGTTGATATTGCGGAAGGCGTCGGCTTCGTCGTCGAAGCTCACCTCGACGACCTTGAGCGCAGCGTACCAAGCATCGATCTTCCGGCCGCCGCCGGCGAGAAATGCTTCGAGGTTCTGCAGCACGTTCTTCCTGACCAGCGTGAAGACCGGGTGCGCCTGGTCGCCGGTCTTGGCAACTGCCAAGTCGTTTTCTCCCAAGTGGTCGTCGAGACGAGAAACCAAGTCCGCCGGCAGGAAGGGCGAATCGCAGGGCACGGTCGCGACAAGCGGGTGCACGGCTGCGATCAGGCCGGCATGCAGGCCGGCGAGCGGCCCGGCGAAGCCGCCGATCGCGTCGCTTACCACGCGGTGGCCGAACTTCCCGTAGGTGTCCACGTTCTGGTTGGCATTGATGATGATCTCCTCGACCTGGGGCGCGAAGCGCGCCAGCACCCATTCGACCATCGGCGTGCCGTGCAGCGGCTGCAGTCCCTTGTCGACGCCGCCCATGCGCCGGCCCTGGCCGCCCGCGAGCACGATTGCTGAAACGCCGCTCATCGGCATCGATTTTATTCGGTAAGCTTGCGGCATGACCGAGCGGCGCAACCTCGTTTTCTTCATCAACCTCGGGCATTTCCTCGATCACCTGGTCATGCTGGTGTTCCCGGCCGTGGTGGTCGCGCTCGCCCGCGAGTGGAACCAGCCGTATTCGGAGCTGCTGCCGCTCGCGCTCGGCGGCTTCATTGCCTTCGGCGCGTTCGCGCTGCCGGCGGGCTGGCTCGCCGACCACTGGAGCCGCTACAAGATGATGGCGGTGTTCTTCTTCGGCATCGGCCTGTCCATGTTGCTCACCGGGTTCGCGCACACGCCCTGGCAGATCGGCGCCGGGCTGACGCTGATCGGCGTGTTCGCCGCGATCTACCACCCGGTCGGCATCGCGA
>DASQGB010000327.1:0-3156 GCA_035632815.1 Burkholderiales bacterium
TGAAGACCAAGTACAGCCGCGCGGCGCCGAGTCCACGATACCGGCGCCTGATCGAACAGTACCAACTTCTGCACGAGCATGGCGAGACGCACCTCGGTATCCCGCCTGAGCGGACTTTCGCCGGGCAAAGCCTCCCCGCGCAAGCCCCGTACATCAAACGGCTGATCCGGCGCACCGGATCGCAATCCATCCTCGACTACGGATCGGGCAAGGGTGATCAGTATGGGCTGCGCCGAATCGCGGATGCCGAAGACGGCACCGACCATCCCGACATCAGGTCGTATTGGGGCGTAAAGGAGATCCGCTGCTATGACCCGGGGTATTCGCCGTTCTGCGAACTGCCCGCCGGGACCTTCGACGGCGTGATCTGCACCGACGTGCTCGAGCACTGTCCGGAAGACGACATCGCGTGGATCCTCGATGAGCTGTTCGCTTTTGCGCGCAAGTTCGTTTACGCCAACATCGCCTGCTTCCCAGCGCGCAAGCGTCTACCCAGCGGCGGGAACGCGCATTGCACGATCAAGCCGGTCAAATGGTGGGAGCAGCAAATTGGACGAGTGGCGCGCAGCAAGCCCGGGCTGCTCTATGAATTCCGCCTCGCTTACCGCAAGGCGGAGCAGATCAAAGAGGCGGTTATCGGCTGCGCGTGAAGGCGAGCCAGACGCCGCCGCCGATGAGAAACCCGCCGCCCAGGCGCGAGACCAGGCGGATGCGGCTGCGCGAGAAAAAGGCGCCTGCGCGACCGGTGAGAATCGCGTAGGCGCCGTCGGTCAGCCCGGCGATCGCCATGGCGGTGAGGCCGAGCAGCGCGATTTGCGCGACATAGTTGCCCTTCGGGTCGATGAACTGCGGAATGAAGGCGCCGAACCAAAGCAAGGCCTTCGGATTGGCAAGCAGAACCAGCAGGCCCTGGAGGAAGAATCCGCCGCGCGGGGTCGGCGGGGCGGCCTGGCCGCGCGGGTCCATCGCATCGGGCGAGCGGATCAGCTTCCAGCCGAGCCATACGAGATAGACCGCACCGGCGAGGCGCAGCCAGTCGAACAGCCAGCCCATGGCCTCGATCACCGAGGATAGGCCGACCATCAGAGTGAGCATCATGAGCCCGAGGCCGACTTGCGTGCCGGCAACGTTGAGCAGGCCGGCGCGAGCGCCGTGCGCCAGGCTGTTGGCGACGATGACCGTCACGGTGGGCCCGGGGATGATCGTGATCAGCACGCAGGCGAGGACGTAGGCGAGGTACAGCTCGAGCGTCATGGCCGCGCGTCGAGGATGCGCCGGCGCGTGAGATCGATGATGCAGGCGAGACGCGCCTCCTCGGAGCGCCGCAGCGCGCATTCGGCATCCCGGTACTCTAGCCATTCCTTGTTCGATTTGCGGTACGCGGCGACGGCGCTCTCGCCGGCCTCGTTCGCTTCCTGGAAGGCCTGGGCGTAGACCTGGCTCAAGTCGGATTCGGCGACCTGCAGCAGGACCGCGAGGCAGGGCTGCGGCTTCGCGGCCAGCTCGGTGTCGCGCGTGCACTGCCGCAGCGCCGAGACGTTCTGCCGCGGCAGCCAGTTGAAGAACAGCGGCCGCTTCTCGTCTGCGAGCAGGCAGATGAACGCGAGCTCGGCGCTCGGCGCATCCTTGAACACCACCGCGCCGTTGCCGGTGAGGATCGAGGCCAGCTGCTGGCCGCCGAGCTTGCGCGCATAGCGCTCGATGAGGAGATTCGAATCGCGCTCGATGACGACATCCGCGATGCTCGCTCCCTCGCGCGCCGCCTCGCGCTTGGCATACGCGCGGCAGGCATCGACCGCGGGACCGGTGTACTGCGCAAAGCCGTTAAAAGAGATGAAGGATAGCGAGATCAAAAGCAGCCTCATCGGTATTGCCCCGTCGTTACGGCGCGTGCCCGGATCAGCCCGAACAGGCTCTCGGTGAAAGGCGCGCTTACGCCGGCCTTGGCGGCGATTTCCAGCGTGCCGGCGAGCAGGCCGTCGATCTCGAGCGGCTTGCCGGCCTCGAGATCCTGCAGCATCGAAGTCTTGAAAGTTCCCAGGATGCGCGCCATGTCGATGCGCGCCTCGGGGTCGATGTCGGCGTCGACGCCGACCGCGCGGCCGATGGCGAGCACCTCGCGCATGACCTCGACCATGTAGCCCTTCACCTTCGGATCCTCGATCAGCCGGTCGGCGGTCGAACCCGTAAGCGCGGACACCGGATTGAAGCTCACGTTGCCGAGCAGCTTGACCCAGAACTCCTTCTCGATGAATTCGCTCGTCTGCGCCTCGAAGCCGGCCTTGGCGAGCGCCTCGCCGATGCGCTGCGTGCGCCCGGTGTTGCGGCCGCCGGGCTCGCCGAGGATGAGGCGACGGCCCATATTGTGGCTGACCAGGCCGGGCTCGGGCGTGGAGGCGGCGAGGTGGATGACGCAGCCGACGATGCGCTCGGTCGGCATGGCGCGCGCGAGCTTGCCGCCCGGATCGAGCGACTCGAGGCGCTCGGCGCCGTCGCGAAAGCGCAGCCGGTCGAAGAACCACCACGGCACGCCGTTCATCGCAGTAACGATGGAGCTTTCCTCCGCAAGCAGGGACGGAATGGTCTGCGCGACGTCTGCAAGGTTCTGGGCCTTCACCGTGACTATCACGTAATCCTGCGCTCCGAGCTTCGCGGGGTCGCTCTCCGCGCGCAGCTTGAAGGTTTCAATCTCGTTGTTGGTCTTCACCCGCAAGCCATTGCGCCGAATCGCCTCGAGCTGCGCGCCGCGCGCGATCACCGACACCTCGTGACCGGAACGAAAGAGGCGCGCGGCCATCAAACCTCCGACGGCGCCCGCGCCGTAAACGCAGATTTTCATGGTGTTATTCTAGTGAAAACGAGGAGCAGCCATGTTTTCATTCATGAAGAAGCTGAGCAAATTGCTTCCCGCCGAGAGCACCCTGCCCGGACGCGCCGCGCCGGTGCCCGTGCCGCCGAAGCATTTCGTGCACGGCAATCCGCTCAAGCCGCCGTTCCCGCAAGGGCTGCAGGAAGCAGTCTTCGGCATGGGCTGCTTCTGGGGCGCCGAGAAGCTGTTCTGGCACACCCCGGGCGTGTACAGCACCTCGGTCGGCTATGCCGGCGGCGAGACGAAGAACCCGACCTACGAGGAAGTCTGCAGCGGGTTCACCAACC
>DASQGB010000328.1:0-3839 GCA_035632815.1 Burkholderiales bacterium
ACTGAAATTCGAGGCTGCCGAGCTGTTCGTCCAGCGGCGGCTGGAGGGCTTCGCCTCGGACCGTGTTCCCGCCAGCCTAGCGGGAGCCCCGAGACGCGAGAACGGCACCGACCTCGGGATCGGGGGGCGCTGGAGACTCGGTCAAGGCACGGCCTATGCCGAGCTGATGCGCGACATGAGCGACGCCTCCGACGGCAGCGAGCTGCGTCTGGGCTACCGCTACGAGGGCTGGTGGGGCGGCCGCATGCGCCTGCGGCCTTACCTCACGGCGGCATGGCGCGATGCGAAGCTAAACAACTACTACTACGCAGCGCCGGGGTACGAGCCGGGAGCGGGAGTCGACCTGGAGCTCGGCACGAGCGCCGCTTATCGCCTGAGCGCGAGCTGGCAGGTGCTCGGCGGAGTCGCGCTGCTGCGAAGCTCGAGCGGCGTGCGCGCGAGCCCCGCCGTGGAGGACCGCAGCATCGTGCCCAGCGTGACGCTCGGACTGCTGTATTCCATCTCGCCGCAGCCCGCGCCGCCGGGGGAGCGCAAGCCGCTCATCTTCCGCGCCTACTTCGGCGCCTCGACCGATTGCGACCTCCTGCCCATCGTCACGCTGCGCTGCCTGAGCCGGCATACCCAGGATCCCACCAACATCTACGGATTCGACATCGGCCAGCGCCTGGTCGAGCGCCTGAACGGCTGGCCCCTCGACATCGCGGGCTTCGTCGGCGTGCTGCAGCACGACGAGCGCGGCCTTCAGCCGGACGCGTGGCAGGTCAACGCTTATCTGAAGGCGTACTTCTACGGCTTCCCCTGGCGCGAGCGGGTGCGAACGCGGCTGGGCCTGGGCAGCGGCATTTCCTACGCCAGCCGCAATCCGTTCAGCGAGGCGCGCGACCAGGCGCTGCGCGGCCGCGACACGTCGAAGTTCCTGCTCTATATCGACCCCAGCGTCGATGTGAACCTGGGCGACCTCCTTCGCGCCCGGTCGCTGCGCGACACCTATGTCGGCTTCGGCGGCTCGCACCGCTCGGGCATTTTTGGCTGGTCGCGCCTGTTCAACAACGTCAACGGCGGCTCGAACTACCTCTTCGCCTATGTCGAGACGAGCTTCTAGCCCTGCACGGAGTAGCCGCCGTCCACCGGGATGGCGGTGCCGCTGACGAAGTCGGAAGCTCTGCTTGCGAGAAAGACTGCAATCCCCGCGAGATCCTGCGGCACGCCCCAGCGCCCGGCGGGCGTGCGCGCGAGCACGCGCTCGTGCAGGCCGGCCACTTCCTTGCGCGCGTTGCGGGTGAGCTGCGTGTCGATCCAGCCCGGCAGCACGGCGTTCACCTGGATGTTGTCCTTCGCCCAGGCGGTGGCAAGCGCGCGGGTGAGCTGCACGATGCCGCCCTTGCTCGCGCCGTAGGGCGCGACGAAGGACGCGCCGAAGATCGACATCATCGAGCCGATGTTGACGATCTTGCCGCCGCCGGCGCGCTTGAGGTGCGGATAGGCGGCCTGCGAGGCGACGAAGGCGCTGGTGAGGTTGCTGTCGAGCACCAGGTGCCATTCGTCGAGCGTGTAGTCCTGCGGCGCCTTGCGCACGTTGGTGCCGGCGTTGTTGACGAGGATGTCGAGCCGGCCGAGGCGCTCGGCGGCCTCCTCGACCATCGCACGGCATGATTTTTCGTCTCTCACGTCGGCCGGGAGGGAAAAAATCTTCGTCCCGTACTCCTTCAGCTCGTGCACCGCGGCCGCGTTCTTCTGTTCATTCCTGCCGGCAATGGCGAGCATCGCGCCGGCCTGCGCCAGGCCGCGCGCCATACCCAGGCCGATGCCGCCGTTGCCGCCGGTCACCAGCGCCGCTCTTCCGTGCAGATCGAAAATACTTGACATAAGCAAGCATCTCCCCGAGGCTCGCGCCATGCAGCCGGTCGAGGCCGTACGCCGCTTCAATCGATTCTACACACGGCGCATCGGCGTGCTGCGCGGCGGGCTCGCCGGCACGCCGTACTCGCTGCCCGAGGCGCGCCTCATCTACGAGTTGGCGCAAGCCGAGCCCGCGACCGCCACCGCGCTCGGCGCCGGGCTCGACCTCGACCTGGGCTACCTCAGCCGCCTGCTGCAGGGTCTGCGCCGCCGCGGCCTGGTGCGCGCCCGGCCGGCGCCGCGCGATGCGCGCCGCAGCCTCCTCTCGCTCAGCGCCAAGGGCCGCAAGGCCTTCGCCGCGCTCGATTCGCGCTCGCGCGGCGAGATGTCGGCGATGCTGGCGCCTCTTCCCCGATCCCATCGGCAACGGATGGTCGAGGCCATGCACACCATCGAGTCGGTTCTGGAAGGGGAAAAGGCGGAATCGAAAATCGTCCTGCGCGCACACCGCCCGGGCGACATGGGATGGGTGGTGCATCGCCACGGCGCGCTGTACGCGCAGGAATACGGCTGGGACGAGCGCTTCGAGGCCCTGGTCGCGGGTATCGCCAAGGATTTCATCGACAACTTCGATCCCGGGCGCGAACGCTGCTGGATCGCAGAGCTCAACGGCGATCCGGCGGGTTCCGTCTTCTTAGTCAAGGAAACGAAGACCACAGCCAAGCTGCGTCTCCTGCTGGTCGAGCCGCAGGCGCGCGGCCTCGGCCTCGGCACGCGCCTGGTGGGCGAGTGCATCGCGTTCGCGCGCGAGAAGGGCTACCGCAAGCTCGCGCTGTGGACCCAGTCCAACCTGGACGCGGCGCGCGCCATCTACCGCAAGCAGGGATTCAGGCTGGCAAAGACCGAACCGCACGCGAGCTTCGGCTATGATCTGGTGGGCGAATACTGGGAGCTCAAGCTCACCTAGCGCATCGGGCATGGATCTCTCCGCGAAGAATTTGCGCGTCCTCGTGACGGCCGGCGGCGCCGGCATCGGCCGCGTCATCGCACGGACTTTTGTCGATCACGGGGCGAAAGTCCACGTTTCCGACATCGATTCAAAGACCAACCCGGACACTGTCGCCGATGTAGCGAAGCTCGCCGACGTCGAGCGTCTGTTCGCGGACCTGCAGCGCTCGCTCGGCGGGCTGGATGTGCTGGTGAACAACGCCGGCATTGCCGGCCCGACCGCCAAAGTGGAGGACATCCGCCCCGAGGACTGGGACCGCTGCATCGCGGTCGACCTGAACGGGATGTTCTACTGCACCCGCAAGGCGATGCCGATGATCAAGGCCGCCGGCGGCGGCAGCATCATCAACCTGTCGTCGATTGCCGGGCGGCTCGGCTTCCCGATGCGCACGCCCTACGCAGCGGCGAAGTGGGCGGTGGTCGGCTTCACGCAGAGCCTCGCCGCCGAGGCCGGCCCGGACGGCGTACGCGTAAACTGCATCCAGCCCGGCATCGTCGAAGGCGAGCGCGTCGAGCGCATCATCGCGGCGAAGGCCGAAGCGCTCGGGATTTCCTCTTCACAGGTACTGGAAAAAATGGTGGAAGGGGTGAGCCTGAAAACGACCGTGACGGCGCAGGATGTGGCCAACACGGCCCTGTTTCTCGCCACCGAACCCGGCAAGCACATCTCCGGCCAGGCAATCTCCGTCTGTGGTGGTGTACGTTACATGGTCTGAAATCGTTTCAGGAGGCGGAGAATGGCAGCAGCGCAAGGCAAGGTGATCATCACCTGCGCAGTCACCGGCTCGATCCACACGCCGAGCATGTCGCCGTACCTGCCGGTGACGCCCGAGGAGATCGCCGAGGCGTCGATCGGCGCCGCAAAAGCGGGCGCCGCGATCATCCACCTGCACGCGCGCAACCCGAAGGACGGCAGCCCGTCGCAGGACCCGGAGCTGTTCAGGCAGTTCCTGCCGAAGATCAAGGCCGGCTGCGATGCGGTGATCAATCTG
>DASQGB010000329.1:0-6689 GCA_035632815.1 Burkholderiales bacterium
CTCTCATGCCGGCGACTCGGGCGTCGGTCTTCACCGCGAGGCACACCAGGTCGGCGTGCGAGCCGTTGGTGATGAAGGTCTTCGAGCCGTTGACGACGTAATGGTCACCGTCGCGGCGGGCGCTGGTTTTGATGGCTTGCAGATCGGAGCCGGCGCCGGGTTCGCTCATGGCGATGGCGGCGACCCCCTCGCCGCGCGCCATGCGGGGGATCCAGTTGCGTTTCTGCTCCTCGCTGCCGTACGCGAGGATGTAGTGCGCCACGGTGCTCTGGATGGCGGACCCGAAGTGGACGCCTGCTTGCGCGAGCTCCTCCAGCACGACGGCTTCGTGGGCGAAGGTTCCGCCGCCGCCGCCGTATTCCTCGGGCAGGTCGGCGAGCAGGATGCCTGCGCGACCGGCATTGGTCCAGGCATCGGCATCGGGGCCATGCTGCTTGCGCCAGCGCGCTTGGTGCGGCGCGAATTCCTTTTCGATGAACTGACGAACCGTCTTGCGGAACATCCGCACTTCGTCGTCCATCCAAGGGGATTGGTAGGCGGAGGAGGTCATGATCTCTTATCCGCGATGGCTGGCAACCGCGGCGATGAAGCCGGGAAGCGGAGAAAAGCTATGCAGGCGCCAGCCCGCCGGCGCGAGGGAAACATCGAACTGATCGAGGGGCATGGAAAGGCCGTCGCCGAGCGCTTTGACGAAGGCTTCCTTGCGCGTCCAGCAATTGAAGAATCCCAGCGGCTTGTCACGCGGGGCGAGGGCCAGGTAGGCCTCGTTCTCGCGGCGGGAAAAAAAACGCGCCGCGATGTCGTCGGCTTCGCGAACTGCACGGATCGCTTCGACGTCGATTCCGATCTCGCGTCCACGTGAAAAGGCGTACACGGCGGCATCGTCGCAGTGCGATAGGTTAAAGCGCCAGCCCGTGTCCGCGAACCGTGGCGCGAGCGCGGGCTTGCCGTTCCTGCGGTACACGAACTCGATCGCTTCAGGCCGCGTTCGGCAGCGTGCCGCGAGCAGCATGCGCAAGCGCGCACGCGCAACGATGAATCGGCGGCGGTCGCGATCGAAGCGAAAACGGCGCGCTCTTTGTCGCTCCGCGTCGGAGAGCCACGTTGACAGCGCACGAACTGCTTCGGGCCCCGGATCGAGCCGTGTCACCACGACCTCAATCGCGCCATCTGTGGACCAGCGTTCCGGGCTAGCGTCTGGCGAAACCGACATACGTCCCGCAATCGAAATAGCGAGACTGCCAATCTAGTCGTCGGGGGGGCGAGACCGTAACCGGCGAAATACGCCCGCTCATGACCCGTTGGGATCATGAATCTGCGCTGCACCCGCGGGGGGTCCCGGCCCCCCGTCAGGACTAGTCGACCTTGGCCCCCGAAAGCTTGACCACCCGGGCCCACTTGACGATGTCGTCGCGCAGGTACTTGTCGAACTGCTCGACCGTCATCGCCATCGGCACGGCCCCCTGCTTGCCCCAGGTCTCCTTTACCTCGGCGGAGTTGACCACCTTGGACACCTCGGCGTTCAGCCGCTCGAGCACGGGGCGGGGAGTGCCGGCGGGCGCCATCAGGCCGAGCCAGATCGTCGCCTCGTAGCCCGGCACGCCGGCCTCGCCGACGGTCGGCACCTCGGGGGTGATCGAGGAGCGCTTGGCTCCCGAGCTGGCGAGCGCCTTCACCTTGCCCGCGCGCGCCTGCTGCGCCATGGTGGTGATGGCGTCGAACATCATCTGCACCTGGCCCGAAAGGACGCTGGTGCGCGCCTGGTCGCTGCCCTTGTGTGGGATATGCACGATGTCGACGCCGGCCATGGCTTTGAAGAGCTCGCCGGCCATGTGGTAAGGCGTGCCGGGGCCGGAGGAGGCGTAGTTCAGGCTGCCGGGCTTCGACTTCGCCAGGGCGATGAATTCCCCCAGGCTGCTCGCCGGCACCGACGGATGCACCACCATCAGCAGGTCCGAATAATTGATCGGCGCGACCGGCGCGAGATCGCGCATCAGCTCGAAGGGCTTCTTCGGCACCAGCGTCTCGTTCACCGTGTGGGTGTTCGACATCATGAGCAGCGTGTAGCCGTCGGGCGGCGATTTGGCCACCGCGTCGGTGCCGATCACCGAGCCCGCGCCCGGGCGGTTCTCGATCACGAACGGCTGGCCGAGCGCTTCAGAGAGCTTCGCGCCGACAAAGCGCGCGTAGATGTCGGCGGGCCCGCCGACGGCGAACGGCACCACGATGCGTACCGCGCGCTCCGGATAGGCCTGCGACCAGGCAGAAAAACTCAGCAACAGGAACAGAAGCGCCAAACCGCCGCGGACCATGCTCTCCTCCTTCTTTAGAATACTTGTCCCCATGAGGATAACCAAGAAACTGCCGTCGCGCATCACCGTCGAAGGGCTGGATCGCGCGCCGCACCGTGCCTTCCTGCGCGCGCTCGGCTTGTCGGAGGCCGACCTCGCCAAGCCTTTCGTCGGCGTCGCCTCGACCGATGGGCGGGTGACGCCTTGCAACGCGCTGCTCGGCGAGTTCGCGCGCGAGGCCGCCGCGGCGGTGCGCGAGGCGGGCGGCGTGCCCTTCGATTTCGCCTCGGTCTCGGTCGCCGACTCGATGTCGATGAGCCATGGCGGCATGCGCTATTCGCTGCTGTCGCGCGAAATCATCGCCGACGGCGTCGAGGCGGTGGTGCGCGGCCACGCCTACGACGCGCTCGTGACCTTCGCCGGCTGCGACAAGACCCTGCCCGGGATGATGATGGCGATGGTGCGCCTCGACCTGCCGGCGGCGTTCGTCTACGGCGGCGCGGCGCTGCCCGGCAACTGGCGCGGGCGCGATGTCACCGTCCTCGACACCTATGAAGGCGTCGGCGCCGTGCTTGCCGGCGATATGCAGGAAAGCGAATTGAAAGAGCTGGAGCGGGCCTGCCTACCGACGCTCGGCTCCTGCCCGGGGCAATTCACCGCCAACACCATGGCGATGGTGTCGGAGACGCTCGGTCTGGCGCTGCCGGGATCCGCCACGCTGCCGGCGGTTTCGAACGAAAGAAAGAGCCTCTCGAGGCAGGCAGGGAAAATTGTGCTCGACATCTTGAGGCGCGGCGGGCCGCTGCCGCGCGAGCTGGTCACGAAGAAAAGCCTCGAGAATGCCTGTGCCGCGGTCGCCGCCACCGGCGGCTCGACCAACGCCGCGCTGCACATTCCCGCGATCGCGCACGAGGCCGGCATCCGCTTCACGCTCGATGACTTTGCGCGCGTCGCCCGCCGCACGCCGCTCCTCGCCGACATGAAGCCCGGCGGCCGCTTCCTCGCCAAGGACCTGCACGCGGTCGGCGGCGTTTATACGGTTCTCAAAGCGCTGCTGGCGCACGGTGCCCTCCACGGCGATTGCCTCACGCTTTCGGGACAGACTCTCGAACACGCCTTGCGAGAGCATCGCGATGCCGACGGCGAGGTGGTGAGACGCACGCCCATTTCGAAAACCGGCGGCCTGGTGGTGCTGAAGGGAAACCTCGCGCCCAACGGTGCGCTGCTCAAGGTCGCGGGGCTGAAGTCGCTGCTGTTCGAGGGCCGCGCGCGCGTGTTCGACTCGGAGGAGGCCTGCGCCGAGGTGGTGAAAAAGCGCGCCTACAAGGCGGGCGAGGTGCTGGTGATCCGCTACGAGGGGCCGAAAGGCGGCCCCGGCATGCGCGAGATGCTAGGCGTCACGGCCCTGCTCTACGGGCAGGGCGCGGGCGAAAAGGTCGCTCTCCTGACCGATGGACGCTTTTCCGGCGCGACGCGCGGCATGATGATCGGCTACCTGTCTCCCGAGGCTGCCGCCGGCGGGCCGCTCGCGCTGGTGCGCAACGGCGATCGAATCTCCATCGACGCAGCCGCCGGGACTTTGCACCTTCAGGTTTCAAAAGCCGAGATGAAAAGCAGAACCGCGAAAATGCCCAAACGCGCGCCGCTCTCCGGGGTGCTGGAGAAATACGCCCAGCAGGTCGGCTCTGCGCATCTGGGCGCGGTGACGCACAGCGGCGGCAGGCGCGCATGATCCAGCCGCTGCTGCCGAGCGAGCTGGGCGGCATCCCGCTCGCGCGCGGCGTGCGCGCAGGCGACTGGATTTTCGCCACCGGCGTGTACGGCGAGGCCACCGTCGATCCGCTGCGCCCGCTGTCGGGCGAGCCGAAGTCGCACCTGGAAGCGCGCTCGATGTACGCGCGCGCGCTCGAGGTGCTGCAGGCAGGCGGCGCGGATTTCCCGGGGGTGCTGCGCACCGATCAGTATTTTGCGGACTATCACGCCGTGCCGTTCCTGCACCAGGCACGGCGCGAGGCCTGCGGCAACTACATCGCGCCGAGCACCTCGGTGCTGGTGCCACGGCTGCTGCGAGCGGATGCCGGCATGACGATGGACCTCGTTGCGACCCGCGGCAAGGCGACGCCGCTGTTCCCGGACCAGCTCGATCTGCCGTCGACCTCGAGCTTCGCGCCGGTGGCAATGGCCGGCGATTTCGTCTTCGTCGCCGGCTTTCTTGCGGCGCAGGGCGTGGGCGACCTCGGCGGCATCGCCCCCGAGGCGAAGGTGCCCGAAGGGCATCTCTGGAAGGGCAACCGCATCCAGCTGGAAGCCGATTACCTGATCCGCAGAAAGCTGATCCCCGCGCTGAAGGGCGCGGGCTGCGCGCTCGCCGACGTGGTCAAGGCGAGCGTGTATCTCACCGACATCCACGACGTGCCGGCTTTCAACCAGGTCTGGCGCCGGCACTTCGGCGCGGACATTCCGGCGACCACCTTCATCCCGGTCTCGAATCCCGGCCTCGCCATCGCCGATGCGCGCTGCGAGATCAACCTCATCGCCTACAAGGGGACCAAGCGCAGGGTCAGCTCCAGGCTGACCCCGGTGTGCGACGGCCACCCGATCGCGGTGCAGGCGGGGGATCTGCTGTTTTTCTCCGGCGCCATGGGAGCCGAAGCCATCAACGTGTTCAGCGAGATCTGCCGCGCCGCCGGCACCTCGCTCGAGAACGCGGTGCGCATCCAGCTCTTCCACACCGACATCGCCGACTTCTCCGCCAGCTGCAAGGCCTGGCAGAAGCGCCTGCCGAAGCGGCCCTTGCCGATCTCGGCATTGCAGGTGCCGGGTCCGCTGATCATTCCGGGCGCCACCGTGCAGGTCGACTGCTGGGTCTATGCAGGCAGGTGACGAGCCCAGTAGGCGAAGGTGGCGCGCACGATCGACGGCTGCAAGAGGAATTCGCGCGCCTCGGTGGCAAGCCCCTCAGCCACTTCCTTGAAGCCGCCGGCCGCCATTGCGCGCAGCTGCATGCGCGCCGCGCGCTCAAAGAACACCGCGAGATAGGCTGCCTCCTCGACGCAGGTCCCCGTGGCGAGCAGGCCGTGATTGGCGAGCAATATCGTCTTGGCGCTGCCGAGCGCCGCGGAAATGATGCGGCCCTCGTCGTCCGCCACCGGCACGCCCGGCCATTCGGGCAGGTGGGCGCAGCCGTGCAGCATGGCGCTGTCCATATGAATGGTCTTCAACGGCTTGCCGGTGGCGGCGAGCGCAGAGGCATACGGGGCATGCGTATGAATAATCGCGTTGACGTCCGGCCGCTGCCGATAAATCCAGACGTGAAAGCGCACGCCCGGATTCGGCCTTCCGCCTTGCAATGGCCGCAGGTCCTCGTCGACGAGCACCATGCGCTCGCGCGTCGCTTCCTCGAATCCGTAGCCGAATTGCAGCGTCCACCAGTTTGCGGGTCGCTCGGCGCGCGCGGTGATTTGGCCGGCTAAACCCGATTCATGGCCTTCGCGCGCCAGGATGCGGCAGGCCGCGGCGAGAGCCGCGCGTGGCTCGAGCTCGGCAGCGGCGAAATCAGCCTGCATCTCGCGGCTGACCCTATCGATGAATTGGCTCTTGTCGTTCATCTATCGCATGAGGCTCGGCAGGTAAAGCGAGATCGCCGGAAAGGCGATCAGCAGCGCCATGCGCACGCAATCGGCGAGCATGAAGGGCAGGACGCCGCGGAACACGGTGCTCTGGTGCACGTGGGGCAGCAGGGTCTTCAGCACGAACAGATTCATGCCCACCGGCGGGCTGATCAGGCCGATCTCGACCACCACCACGATCAGGATGCCGAACCAGATCGGGTCGTAGCCCAGGTGCACGATCAGCGGGAAGAACACCGGGATGGTGAGCAGGATCATGGAGAGCTCCTCCATCGCGGTGCCGAGCAGCACGTAGATGATGCAGATCGCCGCCACCACCATGATCGGGTGGATCTGGAACCGGTTGACGAAGTCCTTCAGGTCGTTCGGCATGCTGGTGATGTTGACGAACTCGGCGAACATCAGCGCGCCGATCAGGATCATGAACAGCATGCTGGTGGTGCGCGCGCTCTCGACCAGCGCCTGGTAGAGCGCATTCCACGTCAGCACGCGCCGCCACAGCGCGAACACCATGGCGCCGAAGGCGCCCATGCCGGCGCCTTCGGTGGCGGTGAACAGCCCGCCGTAGATCCCGCCCATCACAAAGATGAACAGCACCGCGACCGCCCACACGCCCCGGATCGCCGCCCAGCGCTCCTTCCAGTCGGAGCGCTCGCCCGGCGGGCCGGCCTTCGGGTCGCGCCAGATGAAGTACTGTACCGCGAGGCACAGCAGGAACGCGCCAAGGATTCCCGGCAGGATGCCGGCGGCGAACAGCTTGCCGATGTTG
>DASQGB010000330.1:0-3440 GCA_035632815.1 Burkholderiales bacterium
AGAGGCGCCACGCGCAACCGATATGGGTTTCTCAGAACCAATACGTACCCCCGGGAGCTGCTGGAGCGAGTGCGCCTCACGCACCTCGCCGACCAGCCGGTTTCCGCGCTCTCGCACGGCCAGCAGCGCCAGCTCGAGATCGGCATGGCGCTCGCCGGCGCGCCGCGCCTGATCCTGTTCGACGAGCCGGCGGCGGGGCTCTCGCCGGCGGAGCGCGCCGAGCTGGTGGCGCTGCTCGGCTCGCTGCCTTCGCACATGGGCTACATCCTGATCGAGCACGACCTGGAGATCGCGCTGCGCGTGGTGAGCCGGGTCACGGTGATGCACAACGGCCGCATCCTCAAGGAGGGCACCCCGGCCGAGATCGAGAGCGATCCCGAAGTGCAGGCTATCTACATCGGCGGAAAGCAACATTGATCCTCGAGATCAAAAACCTGGATGTGTTCTACGGCCGCGCCCATGCGTTGCAGGGTGTTTCTCTTTCCTTTGAAAAGGGAATTGTTTCGGTGGTCGGCCGAAACGGCATGGGCAAGACCACGCTGTGCAACGCCATCACCGGCCTGGTGCGGGCGGCGGGCAGCATCAAGCTCGCGGGCGAGGAAATCCTCGGCCTCGCGCCTCACGTGATCACCGAGAAGGGCATCGGCTACGTGCCGCAAGGCCGGCGCGTCTGGCCCTCGCTCTCGGTCGATGAGCACCTCAGGTTATCCGCAAGAAAAGGCCCCTGGACGGTCGAACGCATCTACAAGACCTTTCCCCGCCTCGCCGAGCGCAAGCGCAACGGCGGCGCCGAGCTTTCCGGCGGCGAGCAGCAGATGCTCGCCATCTCGCGCGCGCTGCTCTTCAACCCGAAGCTCCTGGTCATGGACGAGCCGACCGAGGGCCTCGCGCCCGTCATCGTGCAGCAGGTTTCGGCGATGCTCAAGGCGCTCGCCGCCGAGGGCGCGATCTCGGTGCTGCTGATCGAGCAGAACCTCGGCGTCGCGATCGAGGTCGCCGACACCGTCGACGTGATGGTCAACGGCCGCATCGCGCGCTCGATGCCGGCCGCCGAGCTCGCCGCCGACCGCGAGCTGCAGCAGCGGCTCCTCGGCGTGAAGATGGCGGAGGACGAAGCTCCGGTTCCTGAAGAAAGGCCTGCGACCGAAGAGACCCGGATCCTTACCGTCAAAAGGGCGGACGACACGCTGGTGCCCATGGACGAGGAGCGCACCGTTCGCGGCTACACCCGCTGGAGCTCCACGCCGATAGACCGGCCTTTGCAGGAACCTGCTTCTTCTCTACCGGAAAAACCTGAACCTCGTGTCATCGAGTTTCCGGTCGCGCAAACCTCCGGCCGGGCCGCCTATATCGCCGGCACCTTCGACACGAAGGGACGCGAGCTCTTCTATCTGCGCAATTGCCTCGACAAGCTGGGGCTGCGCACCGTCACGGTGGATCTCGCCACCTCGGGCAAGCCCTCGCCGGCGATGGTCCATCCGCGCGAGGTGGCGCGGCACCATCCCAAAGGCGAGCGCGCGGTGTTCACCGACGATCGCGGCTCGGCGGTGAGCGAGATGGCGCTCGCGTTCGAGCACTTCGTCGCGCAGCGGCGCGACCTCGGCGGGCTGATCTCGGCGGGCGGCTCGGGCGGCACCGCGCTCGCCACTCAGGGGATGCGGCGCCTGGCGATCGGCATTCCGAAGGTGATGGTCTCGACCGTCGCCTCGGGCGATGTGAAGCCCTACGTCGGGCCGGCGGACATCTGCATGATGTACTCGGTGACCGACATCTCGGGCATCAACCGCATCTCGGAGAAAGTGCTGGCGAACGCCGCCCACGCGCTGGCAGGGATGATCGCGTACTCGAAGTCCAACAGTAATTCTTTTGAGGGAAAACCTGCCCTCGGTCTCACCATGTTCGGGCTCACCACGCCCTGCGTGCAGGCAGTCTGCAAGCAGCTCGAGGAGCGCTACGACTGCATCGTGTTCCACGCCACCGGCACCGGCGGTCAGTCGATGGAGAAGCTGGCGCAGTCGGGTCTCCTGGCAGGAGTTCTGGATGTCACCACGACCGAAGTTGCGGACGAGATCGTCGGCGGCGTGCTGAGCGCCGGCCCCTCCCGCATGGATGTCTTTGCGAAAAGCAAGATTCCCTATGTCGGCTCGTGCGGCGCCCTGGACATGGTGAATTTCTGGGCGATGGAGACGGTGCCCTCCCAGTTCCGTTCGCGCAAGCTGCACAGACACAACTCCAATGTGACCTTGATGCGCGCCACCGCCGAGGAGAGCGCGAAGATCGGGCAGTTCATCGCGCAGAAGCTGAACCGGATGGAAGGTCCGGTGCGCTTCCTGATCCCCGAGGGAGGTCTGTCGGGCCTGGACAAGCCCGGCGGCCCGTTCTGGGATCCTGCAGCCGACCAGGCGCTTTTCAATGCCATTTCTTCGAATTTCCGCTCCGGCGGGAAGCGGAAATTATTGAGGATCCAAAACCACATCAACGACGCGGCGTTCGCCGATGCGCTGGTGGCGAGCTTCCACGAGATAGAGACCCCATGGCCCGTATTGCACGCTCGGACATCCTGAAGAAGCTCCGCGAGATGGTCCGCCGCGGCGAGCCGATCGTCGGCGGCGGCGCCGGCACCGGCCTCTCCGCGAAATGCGAGGAGGCGGGGGGCATCGACCTGATCGTGATCTACAACTCCGGGCGCTACCGCATGGCGGGACGGGGGTCGCTCGCCGGCCTGATGGCCTACGGCAACGCCAACGAGATCGTGCTCGACATGGCGCGCGAGGTGCTGCCGGTAGTGAAGCACACGCCGGTGCTGGCAGGTGTCAATGGCACGGATCCATTTCTCATCCAAGATTTTTTCCTCAAAAGACTTTGCGACCTGGGGTTCTCGGGGATCCAAAACTTCCCGACCGTGGGCCTCTTCGACGGCACGATCCGTGCGCAGCTCGAGGAAACCGGCATGGGCTATGAGCTTGAAGTCGAGCTGATAAGAAATGCCAGCCAGATGGATCTGCTCACCACGCCTTACGTGTTCTCCGAGCAGAACGCGCGCGACATGGCCAGGGCCGACGCCGACATCGTGGTCTGCCACCTCGGCCTCACTACCGGAGGCGCGCTCGGCGCGCGGACCGCGCTTCAATTGAAAGACTGCATATCGTTGATCGATTCCTGGGCGGCGGCAGCAAGGAGCGTCAACCCCGACGTGATCGTGCTGTGCCACGGCGGACCGATCGCCACGCCTGAGGACGCGCAGCAGGTCCTGAAGAGCTGCCGCGGCTGCAACGGCTTTTTCGGCGCTTCGAGCATGGAGCGCCTTCCCACGGAAGTTGCCCTTACGGAAACCACCAGAAAGTTCAAGGGAATAAAGAGAGGTGCGTCATGACTGGAGCTCAATTCGGACAATTCATCCTGGCGCTGATCGGGGTCGCGATCGTCGTCGCGATCGTGGT